>JBKJPI010000630.1:0-2602 GCA_046595235.1 Burkholderiales bacterium
CGCAAGCCCAGCCGCTGCTCCCACAATCGCGCGCAGAGATCATGGCCGGCCGCATCGCAATTTCGCAGTCTCAGGCCGAGACGCCGTCGCGGATGAAGGAGGTTGTGATCGGCGACCAGACTGCACGTGAGATCAACTGGATCAGGTAGTAAAGGAATCGCGAGAACAGCCACCCTTCATCCGTTGCAGCCTTCGGGCGCAATTGAGCGCGGCTGTTCAACGCGCTCGCCGAGTGCGGTCTGCACGTTTCGAAAGGGCCCCTGCAGCCGAATCGAGGCGCGGCGCGTGAAAAGGCCGGGATTTCTCGGCTCGGGCGTGAGCGTCAGATTGAGCTGCTCGTTGCGAAAATCGATCGTGCCGCTGCCGTCTACATGCGAGAGCTCGGTATCGAGCACGATAAGCCGCGATTTTCCAACGCCATTTTTGATGTCGAATGCGACGGCCGCGCAATGAACCGCGCTGTCGCGATCGCCGCGCAGAAAAGCGCCCGCGATTCTGAGCAAGTCGAGACCGAGTTTCGCATCTGCCATATTCGAGATGCGCCCGCGGCCCATTGTCGCGGCCACCGAGCCGGTCGAGTTGCCGACGAGTGCTGCCACTGAATTGCCCGATGCTGAAAGGCGAATGTGACCGCGGATGGCGCCGGCTCCGCGCGCTTTCTCGGCGGCTGAAGGTACGAGCCGCTCGAGGCGGAGGTCGCGAAGATCGATCGCGGCGGTGGCAGTCGCAGGCTCACGCTGCGTGTTCAGGCTGGCGGAACCGGTGAGCCGGCCTCCCGCAATGCCAAGATCGATGGGTTTGAGCTCGAGCGCGCCGTTAGTGAGTTGTGCCACCAGTCGAAGACTGTCGAGCATGGGGATATCCGCGGCTTTGAGCTTGCGTGCATTGAGAGACACACGAACGTCGAACCCTTTCAGTTTTTCGGCCGCGAACGGACGCGATGGAAAGGTTCCGGCACGCCCGCCTGAGCTTGCGCTTTCGCCCGCCGACGCGCCGGGCGGCGGCATCCCCGCCAGCGCACGCAGATCGACGAGGTCGGCGGATGCACTGACGAGATCCGCTTCGACCTTGCGACGCTCAGTGCTCCGATCGAACGTCACTTCACCGGCCAGGTCGGTTTCACCCACCTTTCCTTTAACGCCGGAAAACTTGTAGACGCCGTCGCGCTGTGTGAGCCGTGCGCGGATATCGAATGGCCGCGACGGCGGTGGTTTCATACGGACAAATGGGTGAAGTTGTGAAAGCGTCGGACCAGCAACGCGCAATTCGGCATCCATCGGGCCCAGATCGAAGACGTCCGTGAATGAGCCATCGACCTCGACGCGCGTCTTGCCCGAGGTCAGGTGCCCGCGCACCGGAAACGCAACTCCGCTTTCGCGAAAGCTCACGACGCCGCCGTTCAGTGCCTCTGCGATGAAGGGTGCACCGGCGTAGGTGCCCTGGAAGTTAAGACGCGTAGAGAGACCGGGGCGCGACTCGGCGACAGGGACCGAGCTCGCTATGAGCTCGAGACCGATCTCACGATTCACAAAGCGCAGTTGGGATCGGTGTGCTTCGAGCACGAGCACCTTGGTGCGTCCGGGACCGCGGTTGTCGGGCTCGCGCAGCCGCCAGTTGCGCAGCCCGTCTGCCGAGCGCTCCATGTCGATCTGCCCGTTGACGATGACCAGGCGCGAGATGATCGGGCGCCCCTGCCACGCACTTCTGAGAGAGAACGTGATCGCAAGCTCTTCAGCGACGACGAAGGGTTGCCTGGAAGCCCATGGCGCGTTCTCGACATGCACATTGCGAAGACGCACTGTCGGCACCATAGAAAAATCAATGTCGACGTCGAGATGGCCGATTTTTACGGCGCGGCCCGATTTTTCGCTGAAAAAGCGCTCCACCGGAGTTCGGAGCCAGTTCCACTCGAAAAGCACGATCAGCGTCGCGAGCGCAATCAACACCCCGAGCAGGACTTTTATCGTGCGATTGAGCGCCGGCAGACGCAGCGAAGGCGGCATTACGAGTCCATGATCGGGGCAGGTCCCGACTTGGAGCAACCGGCGGTCCTGCGTCTGACGCAGTCAACCGCGTCAGAGCACGCCTGAATGACCGCCATCGACGTTGACGCAGCTTCCGGTGATATAGCTTGCGAGGTCCGACGCGAGAAACACGATGACGTTGGCGGCTTCTTCCGGCTCACCGAGACGGCCGAGCGGGACCCGGCTGGCAAGCTCAACGTAATGCGCGTCGAGTGTGAGACCCGCGCGCTCTGCGCGGATTTTCTGCAGGCGCGACTTGATCCAGCCCAGGGCGACAGCATTCACGAGAATGTTGTCCCCTGCGACCTCCTTCGACAGCGCTTTCGTAAATGCAAGACCGGCGGCGCGGCTTACGCTCGTCGGAAATGACGCAGCGCCCGGTTGCTTCGCGCCCGACATCGCGATGTTGATGATGCGGCCGCCGCCCTGCCGTTTCATGTGAGGCACCGCCGCGCGCGCCGCACGCACCTGCGAAAGAAGCTTCACGCTGATGTCGTACTGCCACAGCGCGTCATCTGCGTCTTCGAAAGCCCCTTGCGCCGTGCTGCCTGCATTGTTGATCAGAATGTCGATGCGGC
>JBKJPI010000260.1:0-2654 GCA_046595235.1 Burkholderiales bacterium
GATGCGCCGCGTGCCGTGACGAAAAGATCGTCCGTGGCTTTGCCGTGACGAAAAGATCGTCCGTGGCTTTGCCGGAAAGAAGAAGCGGACGCGCTTCGCGCAAGTAGCGCACGAGCCATGCGAGGGCTTCTTCACCGAGGGGCACGAGGCGCTCTTTAGAACCTTTGCCCATCACGCGCACGACCCCCATGTCGTGGCTCACCTGAACCGATTTCAGTGTGACGAGCTCGGAAACGCGGAGGCCGCTTGCATAAAGCATCTCGAGCATCGCACGGTCGCGTAACCCGAGCGGTGTATCGACGTCCGGCGCCGCGATCAGCGCCTCAACGTCGGATTCACTGATGCTCTTCGGGAGGCCGCGCGGTAACGCCGGCGCTTCGATCCGCAATGTCGGATCTGCTGCGGTCAGTCCGCCGCGCACTGCGTGCCGGTAGAAGCGCTTGAGGCTGGAAAGAAGGCGGGCGGCGCTCGTCGCGCGCGCTTTATTCAAAAAGCGGTGGCTGAGATACGCCTGAATGTCACCATGATCCGCTGCGAACAGGGTCTTGCCCGTCTTTTCATTGAGCCATTCGCCGAATTGCCGGATGTCGCCACGGTAGCTTTCGAGGGTATTGCGCGAAAGACCGTCCTCGAGCCAGAGCGTATCTACGAAAGCGTCGAGGAGCTTCTCGTTCACAGCCACCTGCGGCCGCGCGACCGAACCGGTGGATGATTCCGCGGCCACCGCCTTACGCATCGCGCACCGGCAAGCCGGCCATCAAACCGTAGGAGACGGGCGAGACTCTGCCGAACGCCGCCGACTGCGGATGAGCCCGGGAATATTGAATCCACGGCAGAGGAGCTTCCACGTCACCATGCGCGCAATCAGAAACGCGTCTGCGATCGGTCGAAAATGGCTGGGGCGGAAACCTTGGTGATAGATCGCCGGAATGCCCACCGCCACGCTCGTCACACCAGCCTGCGCCGCATTGATGAGCACCGCACTTTCGAACACGAAGCCTGGCGACGTGTCATGGGCAATGTCGATCGCCGACAGGAGCGTTGCCGGATAAAGCCTGAAGCCTGACTGACTGTCGCTGATGGGATAACCGGCCGCCCATGCGATCGTGAAGGTGGCGAAGCGATTGGCAAGGTAGCGAACGCGTGGAATTCGGTTCTTCTCGTGCAGGCGCGCGCCCACGATGATCGCCAGAGGGTCGCGCAGATGCGCGGCAACGAGCCGCGGAATGTCTTCCGGCCGGTGCTGACCATCGGCATCGAGCGTAAGCACCGCGTCCGCGCCATCGCCAAGTGCGCGCACCATGCCGCGCCGAAGGCTCGCCGCTTTTCCCAGATTCGCCGGATTGCGCAGAACCGTGACTGGCAGGCCGTGCAGTGCGCCGCTCGTGCCATCGTCCGAACCATCATCCACGACAATGATGCGCTCCACCTCGCGCAACGCACGCACGACGATGTCGCGGATCGTGGCCGATTCGTTGCAAGCCGGAATGACGAGCGCGGTGAGCGGCGGAGATACCTCCGGCCGCACCCGGAACACGGAGCCGAGTGCTTCAACGGAGCGCTCGGTTACGCTGCCCATGTTCCACCAGTGCGAATCGAAGATGTAACCGGGAAGCTCACGGGTTGTGAAGCTGAACCGTGGTCACCTTGTCGAGGTTCTGTATCCAGCCATTGTCGAGCAATAGCGCAGCCGTTACGGCAAAAAGACCTCGAAATTTGCGCAGCATGTTCGTTTCTCCCTCTATGCGTCGAGTGCCGCGTCTCTGGATGCGGACGTCGCGCGTATCTTATCGTCACTCTCCGGCGCTTGTCATCGCTATCGGCGTCTCGTCCGTTCGTGGTGGCTAAAGCCACGTAGCGATGAGGCCGTTCGAGGCGCCCCACGGCTATAATGGCATCACGCGTCGCCACCGGGCTTAAAGTCCGGACACGCGAGCCGCTGGCGCGTCCGCTTACGATAAGTTGGGAGAACAGAATGAGCAACACTGCGGCACAAGCGACCGATCGTGCAATCGAAGCCACTCCGGAGGAGCTCGAGCTCGCGAAGCTCATGGTCACTGCACTCAACCTCGAAGTATCGGCGGCCGAGATCGATCCGGTCGCGCCGCTTTACGGGGAAGGCCTGGGACTCGACTCGATCGATATCCTCGAGCTCGCGCTGGCGATTTCGAAGGCCTATGGCGTCAAGCTGCGCTCGGATGACGAGAACAACACGAAGATTTTCAGCTCGCTGCGCAATCTCTCCAGTCACATCCAGGCGCAGCAACGGGCGCAATAGATGCGCAGCCGGTGGGGCTGGCTGTGGATCGTCCTCGTCGGCGCCGCGTGCGTTGCCTACCAGTGGCTCATACACGCGGTGATTCTGTCCGCGCCGGCGGCATCGCTTCTGGTGGGCTTGATCCTCCTCAACGGCGTGCCGCACGCCGCGGTCAATCTCTTTCTCCTGTGGTTCTTCGGCAGAACACTCAGAGGCAATCGTGAGGCGCTGATTACAGGCTTCGCGCGGAACACGCACGGAATCCTGCCGCCGTACATCGAGTCTTATACGCGCCAGGTCACTTTTGCCTGGTGCGTGTTCTTCGCAGCACAGGTGCTCCTCTCTGCGATTCTTCTCCTCGCCGCATCCTTGGATACGTGGTCGCTCTTCGTCAACG
>JBKJPI010000301.1:0-10318 GCA_046595235.1 Burkholderiales bacterium
CGGCTTTTTCGGCGTGCGCTGCAGTAGGAGCAAACTTCGGCGGATCGAGCACGATCACGTCGAACTTGCGTCCCTGGTCGCGCATCCTGCGCAGCGCCTGGAACACGTCGGCTTCTAGCACTTCGAGCCCACCCAGACCGTTCAGCGTGGCGTTGGCGCGCGCAAGCTCGAGCGCGGGCCCCGAGCTGTCCATCGCTGCGACCGAGACGGCGCCGCCCTGCAATGCGTTGATTGCGAAGCCCCCGCTGTATGAGAAACAGTCGAGGACGTCCTTACCTTGAGCCAGCGTGCGAAGAAGCAGCCGGTTGTCACGCTGGTCGAGGTAGAAACCTGTTTTGTGACCGCCTTCGATCGCGACTTCGAACCTGAGACCGTGCTCGTGAATGATGTGCTGTTCGTTTTGCGCGACCCCGCGCATGAGACCCGAGCGCGGCCCGAGACCTTCGAGCACTCGCACGTCTGCGTCCGAGCGTTCCCATACGCGTTCAATGCCCTGCACGCTGAAAAGCGCATCGGCCACCGCTTCGCGCCAGCGCTCGGCGCCTGTGCTCAGGATCTGCACGACCGCCGTATCACCATAGCGATCGGCGACGATTCCAGGAAGGCCATCGGATTCGCCGTGCACGAGGCGCATCGAATCGCTCGCCGACTGGATATCGAGTGCGCCACGCGCACGGACAGCCGCGCCAATTCGGCGCGCAAAGAACGCTCCGTCTATTTCTTCGTCGCCCCACGTCCAGACACGCGCGCGAATCTGCGACTGCGGGCTGTATGCGGCGCGCGCAAGCAGAGCGCCGTCGCTGCCGCGGACTTCAACCGTCTCACCAGCCTGAGGTTGCCCCTCGACCTTCGCGACGGCGCCCGAAAAAACCCAGGGATGTTTTCGCCTGAGAGATTTTTCGCGGCCGGCTTTCAGAATCAACATGTTCATGACGACAAGCCGGAGCGCCTAAGAATTCGCACGCTTGATACCGTGTGCGTCGGCCTCTCAGCGTACGGCAGCCGAGGCAAGTGCGTCGCAGGCAGCCCTTAGCGCGTCTTCCGCGCCTTCGGCCTTGCTGACCGAAAAACCGAGGTCGCGCAGCAGACCATCGTGCAGGTCGTAGATCCATGCATGCAGCGCGAGCGGCTGACCGCGCGCCCATGCGTCTTGCACGATCGTCGTTTCTGAAACGTTCGCCGCCTGCTCCAGCACGTTGAGCTCGCACAGGCGATCGATGCGCGACGCGGGATCCGGCAGCGCGTCGAGATGGTCGCGATGAGCGGCGCGAACGTCCTGCACATGGCGCAGCCAGTTATCGATCAGACCCGACTGCGTGCCTTCGAATGCCGCGCGCACACCGCCGCACCCATAGTGGCCGACGACCATGACGTGCTGCACTTTGAGAACATCCACCGCGTACTGGATGACCGAGAGGCAGTTGAGATCGGTGTGCACGACGACATTCGCAACGTTCCGGTGCACGAAAAGCTGGCCGGGAAGCAGACCTACGATGTCGTTCGCCGGCACGCGGCTATCCGAGCAGCCAATCCATAGATAGGGCGGTGCTTGCAGCGCCGCAAGGCGGGCGAAAAACTGCGGGTCTTCCTTCACTCGGTCCGCGGCCCAGCTGCGGTTATTTTCGAAAAGCTCGGGGAGTAAATGCATAGCGAACCTTTGAACAAGTCCCACGCGTAGCGCGTCAGGACCAAAACGTGGCCTGCTCAGTCCTTGCCGCTCCGTTTCGCCCCGATCGATGCCGACCCGGCGCCACTCTTTTTGCGTGCACGCGGGTGCGCGGCGTCGTAAACCCTGGCGAGATGCTGAAAGTCGAGGTGCGTATACACCTGCGTTGTCGAGATGCTCGCGTGTCCCAGCATTTCCTGCACCGCGCGGAGATCTCCGCTCGACTGCAGCACGTGCGACGCAAACGAGTGCCGAAGCACGTGCGGATGGACGTTGGTCGCAATGCCCTGCTTCAGCGCCCATTGTTTGAGTCTCTGCTGAACCGAGCGCGGCGTTAAACGACCGCCGCCGCGACTGACGAAGAGTGCGTCCGCTGCAAGACGCGGTATCTGCGCGCGGGCTGTGAGCCATTCGATCATCGCTTCCAGCGCCTTCCTTCCCACGGGCACGATGCGTGTCCTGGAGCCTTTCCCCGTTACCCTGACCGTGCCGTCGCCGTGATTAACGTCGGCGGGACTCAACCCTGTCAGCTCGGAAAGTCGCAGGCCGGAGGAATAAAACAGCTCGAACATCGCTTTGTCCCGAAGCGCCAGGACGCCTTCCGCATGAGTTTCGAGAAGCCGGCTCGCCTCATCCGGGGATAGCGCGTGAGGAAGATGTTTTGCGGCTTTAGGCGCGCGGATGCCGAGGCAGGGGTTATCGGCGTGTCCGTGATCGCGGGCAAGATAGCGGTAAAAGCCGCGCCACGCCGACAGCCGTCGCGCGATCGAGCGCGCGTCGAGTCCCCGTCCATGAAGCTGACCGACAAAGCGCCGGATGTCATGCACCGCCAGCTTCTCGATTCGCACGCCTGCCGAAAGCTCGAAGAGGGACTCGATGTCGCGCGCGTAACCGGATACGGTGTTAGCGGAAAGCCGGCGCTCGTGCGCGAGATGATCGAGATACTGCCTGAGGCGCGCGTGACGTTCGCCGTCTGGAACCGGGCGCACCGCAGAGCTCACGCTTTACGGCTCATGCTTGAGGTGTCGTGACAGCGCCGTGGCCACCATCTCGCCGATGCGCTTCAGATACACCGTCCCCATCTCCGGATAGAAACGCTGCGGATCTTCGCTGCCCAGCGCCAGCACACCCAATGGCTCGCCTGCGGCGAGGGGGATGATCGAAAACGATTTGAGGAGCGGCGCCGGCTCGCCGAAAAGCTCGCGCACGATCTCCTCGTGCACGTGAGGACCGCAGTTCGGCTGCGTGAGATGTGCCACGTAGTCGCGCGTGGCGGCGCTGACGTTGCCGAGCTCCGGAGGATTGGGTTGCGAGTGATTGCCCCACACGCGCAAGGCAACGTGAGGCACTGCGAAATCCTCGCGCAAGTTGAATCCGATAACGCCCGCCAGCGTCGGAAGATCCGGGGCGGTCAGGAGAGCGAGCGCAAGACGATGCACCTTCTCTCCGATGGCGTCGTTCTCCTCCCCGAACTGAATGATCTCGCGTAGCTTCGTTTCGAGCTGCTTGCAGCGCTCGCGCAGCGTCAGTATCTGCCGCTCGCTGATCGGTATCGCGCGGCCGCCGTGTGGATGCGGGATATAAATGTCCGCGAGAACGTCGGCGTATTGCTCGAAAAATTCGGGGTGTTCCTGGAGGAAGCTCGCTACTGCATCTGAGGTCACTGGCACCGCTGTTTCCCTTGAGAAGCGCGGCCTCGGGAGCCGTTCGGTCGAGTATACCAAGCACGACACGCGCTCATTCGGGCGATGGCCTAAGGCACTTCGATGCGCCCTTCGAAAACGGTGACCGCCGGGCCTGTCATCATGACTGCGTGTTCCGGGCCCTGCCAGGAAACCCGGAGGGTGCCTCCACGCGTCTCGACAGCAACCTCGAGCGGATCGAGCACGTCGCGGATGGCGCCCGCCACCACTGCAGCGCACGCGCCGGTGCCGCACGCGAGTGTCTCTCCTGCGCCGCGCTCGTACACGCGAAGCCGGATGTGGCGGCGATCGATGATCTGCATAAAGCCTGCATTCACACGCTGCGGGAAGCGCGCATGCGCTTCGATTTCCGGGCCTTCCAGAAGCACGGGCGCGCGATCGATGTCGCTCACGATCTGTACGGCGTGGGGATTCCCCATCGAAAGCACGCTCACTTCGATCTCACGGCCGGTGAGTTCGAGGCTATAGCTCGGCGCGCGCGCGGGTGCGTCGAACGGGACGTCGCCTGGCTCGAACCTGGGCTGGCCCATGTCGACGGTGACTTCGCCGTTTGCTTCCAGCCGGGGCTCGATGACGCCGCTCATGGTGCCAACGCGGATTTGGGTTTTTGTCGTGAGGCCGCGATCGTGAACGTAACGAACGAAGCAGCGCGCGCCGTTCCCGCACTGCTCGACTTCGCCGCCGTCGGCGTTGAAGATGCGGTAATAGAAGTCCGTGCTCGCGTCGCGCGCGCGCTCGACCTGGAGAATCTGGTCGCAGCCGATCCCGAAGTGCCGGTCGGCGATAAAGCGCAACTGCTCGAGCGTGAGCGCGATCGGATTTACCGTCGCATCGAGCACGACGAAGTCGTTGCCAAGGCCGTGCATCTTTGTGAAATTTATGCGCATATCCGCTTTCGAATCGAGCCATAACCCGACGCGGCAGGCGCCTCAGCGACGTATCTCAACGCTGTTCCCGCTTCACATAATCCTTCAACGGATTATCGAAATCAAAGCCGAAGAGCCGCGGATTTTCGCCTATTACTGTCGCTGCGAAGATGTAAAACACATAGTCATAGGTTTCTCGCGGAACCTGATGCTGCTCAAGCAGCTTCCAGAAATTCCTGTCGCGGGGGTTTTCCGGCATTTTGCGGATGCGATTGAGTATGTTGCCTGGGCCCCAGTTATACGAAGCCATGACCAGCAGCGCCGAAGCCTGGGCGTCGGAGTTATACATCTTGCGAATGAAGCGGCTCGCCGCCCGCGTGGCGAGTTCGAAGTTGAAGCGATCGTCAGCGGCATCGTACTCGGGAGAGCCCGCCAGCGGACCGACCGTTAAGCCATAATCACGCGCGGTATCCGGAATGAATTGCCAGATACCCTTGGCGATGCCGGAACGGGTTTCGGGACCTACGGCAGCGGTGTCGAAACCGCTTTCCTGAAGTGCCAGGTAGAGAAACTGCGGCGGCAGATTGTATTGGGCCATATTCCGGCTGACGGTTTCAGCATAACCATTGGCCACGACCCTGGCCACGGCCTGTTTCAGTCTGTTGGTACTCTTCCATTTGGTGATGTAGTTCTTCACTTCTTTCGCGAATCCCTTGGGCATGACCAGCTCACATTCGCCATAGAGGCGCGCCACCTTGAATATCAGCCGATCTTCCTCGCTCATGGCCTTAGTGATGATGCCGAACTCCTCAAGGAATCCGTCATACTGCTTCTCGAGATCGGCTACCTGTTTGCGCTTGCGCTCGACTTCCTCCTGAACATCCGCCGCCTTGACACGCTCCTTCACGGTTTCCTCGATTTTGGCGACCTGCATATCCATATTCTTCATCGTGTAGAAGATCTGGATAGCAACCTCACGGGCCTTCTGGACCTCGACGTACTGATGGATACCAAATGCCAGACTGACGACCAGCAAGACACCAATGGATGCGATCACCCCATGGTAGCGCCGGCTCTGTTTCTTCTTGACGTGGTGGAAAGCCTTGCGAATCATCTGGGTCCGCTCGCCGGCTTCGTGGTCCGAGGATGCGTCGAAATAGCGACGCGCAATTTCCGCCATGGAATCGGGCGTATCAGACGACTTCGGCTTTTCCGCGCCGACCCGTGTCGGCTGGGCAGCCTCGATGGTCATAGTCAGCACTGGACCACCCTTACCCAGCATCAGGCGTGATGCAGTTTGTATCGGCGCATCCGCTACGGACTCGCCATCCAGAAAAATACCGTTACTGCTGCCCAGATCCCTCACGTGCCAGTGATGACGATCGTGGTAAACCTCAGCGTGCCGGCGACTCACAGAATCATCATCGACATGTATATCGGCGTTCTCGTCACGACCGATGCAAGCCCGGTCCACACAACGCACGCTATGCCTCGCGCCCGAACGCAACTCGAAGTCGATCAATAACGCCGCCGGCCCCGCACCTATCGTGATCTGACTGGCGGTGGCCGGACGGTCGGTAGCGGCAATCAGGCCAGTGTTGTCAAACGGCCGCGGACTCGGGGGTTGGATTGCGGCTGTTGTGGAATGTGTCGCCGGGACTGGCGCTGCTGGCCGCTGCGCAGACGCCGCCACAACGCGCAGAGCGAGGATCGGCCCCTTCATCCCCAATTGAAGGACAGAGGCTTGTGGCAAAACCTCCTGTTCCACCCGACGTCCATCGAGGTAGCTGCCGTTACTGCTGCCCAGATCCCGGATATGCCAGCGCACCCCGTCGCAATGCAGTTCGGCATGCCGGCGACTGACCAGGTCATGATCGAATCGAACGCGACAGGACGTATCCCGCCCAATGCACAGCGATTCGTTGAAGCTGGCGGTGCGGGTCTCACCACTCGCGAGTTGGCAGCTGATTTCCAGCACCGGCGCTACTTTGCCGGCGGCCAGAGGTGCCTTGGGCATTACTACTGTTTTATCGTCCTGTTCCATGCTCGACGTGTAAACCCGTCATCATGCGCATCAAGCTCCGAGGAGCATATGCTTATTACAGTTGCCCCAGCGGGCAATCTCGATCGATGTGCCCTGCGACCTCGTCCGGCGTGCTGGGGAGCGCCTCAGGGCTGCTCGCCTTGATCAGCTCGCGCGTCTCGGTAGCGTCCGCACACAGAGTCCTTGCGAACTTTCAGTAAAACCGCGGCTCACCCTCCGGGCGCGTCTTGAATCGCTTGTGCAGCCAGTGATACTGCTCCGGAATTTCACGAATGCGCTCTTCGATGAACGCGTTCATGCGGCGCGCGTCGTGCTCCGGATCCACTGTCGGGAAATCGGTCCACGGCGGATGGAATTTGAGTACGTAGCCCTCGCCGCCCGGAAGCTGCCGCGTAACCACGGGCACGATGACCGCGCGCGCAAGCCGGGCAATCCTTGAAAGGCCGGTGATTGTCGCGGTCGGCACGCCGAAGAACGGCACGAACACCGAATCGCGCGGGCCGAAGTCCATGTCGGGCAGATAGTAGAAGGGGAGCCCTTCTCGTATCGCCTTCACGAGGGGGCGCAGACCCTCCTGCCTCGAAAAAAGTCGCGGCATCACGAAGCGCGTGCGGCCGTGATACAGAATCGCGTCGAGCCGCGGATCCTTCTGCCGGCTGTACATCGAAGACGCGGCGAACTCTGCCGCGAGGCGCGTGCCTCCCATATCGAGTCCGATGAAATGAGGCGCGAGCCAGATCACGGGTTGACCCTGCAAAGGTTTCCAGTGCTCGAGCCCTTCGATGCGTACGAGGCGCATTACGCGCTCGCGAGAAGACCACCAGAGAATCCCCCGCTCGAGCACCGCGCGCCC
Source organism: Burkholderiales bacterium (assembly GCA_046595235.1). GTDB lineage: Bacteria > Pseudomonadota > Gammaproteobacteria > Burkholderiales > SG8-41 > JAQGMV01. The sequence goes on from JBKJPI010000301.1 coordinate 7,133, forward strand.
GAAAGCCTGGAAATGACGCCTGAGAAGAGTGCGGCGCTCGCGATCGCTCATGGCGGGAAAGCACAGTCGTAGGTTGATGCGTCCGACGCGGCGCCGCTCGCTTGCCACGTAATACAGGAGGAATCCTAAGCCGCGCCCGACGCTGGCAAGAGCGGAGAGCGGAAGGAAGTGCAGCAGCCAAATGAACGCGAGCGCGATGCGCATCATGAAGGGCAATCAGTGAAAGCGCCGGCACGGGGGGGCGCGCGGGTCGTCAAGACTTCACCGACCCGCCGGCACGGCGGGGGCGCCTGGCGGCGGATCCGCGCCTTGCGGAACCTTGTAGCGGTTGTAACTCCAGAGATATTGCGTCGGTGCGCGAAGAATCGCGCGCTCAAGCATTCGATTCATTTCCCGCTCGTCGAGCTCGCTCCCGCGCCATCGCTCGAAGTGCAAGCGGAAGCCTTTACCTTTGGGTAGGCGCTCCGCGGTCGTGAATACCACCGCCGCGCCGGTCTGCTTCTGCAAGCGTCGCACGAGCGTCATCGTGTATGCCGGCCGCCCGAAAAATTCAGCCCACTTACCTTCGCCGAATTGCGGCGCCTGGTCCGGCAGGAGCCCCACTGCACCGCCATTTCGCAACGTCTTGTACAAGCGGCGCACACCGGGAAGCGTCGCCGGCCATACCTGCGCCTTACTGCGGTCACGGCCTGCAAGCATGAGGGGCTCGAGCCAGCGCTGACGAGGCGGGCGGTAAAGCACCGCGATCGCGATGCGCTGACCGGTGTAAACCGGTATCACTTCGAAGCCTCCCAGGTGCGGCGAGAGGAATATGAGGCCGCGAGCCTCGTGCTGTGCTTCTTCGAGCACCTTCCACGTGTCGCACTGAACGAGGCCGAGCACCGCCTCGAGGTCGCCGAACCAGATCTTGGCGACCTCCACGGCGCCCTTCCCGGTTTCGGATACGCTCTGTCGAACCGCGCGCCGCAAAGCGCGGGGGTCGGTATAAATGCCGCTCGCGGCGAGGTTCTCACGCAGGCGCGATGCGTAGCGTGGGGAGGCAAGATAGACGAACCACCCGAGTGCCACGCCAATGCTTTGCAACCAGTTGAGAGGCAGCCTGGCAATGAGGCGCAGCAGAGAGGCAATCATCGATCTATTGTAACGGTGGCCGCCGTACGCCCGTACGAGTCGCGACAGAGTTCTGTTATCCTATCGGCCCTTTTAATCCCTCCAAAAAGCGTCGAGCATGAGCGATTTTCTTTTCACCTCGGAATCGGTTTCCGAAGGGCATCCCGACAAAGTAGCTGACGCGATATCGGACGCGGTGCTCGATGCCGTGCTCGCGCAGGACAAGCACGGGCGCGTCGCCGCCGAGACGATGGTCGCCACAGGGCTCGTCGTGATGGCCGGGCAAATCACGACGAACGCGCACGTGAATTACACCGATCTCGCGCGCGACGTCATCAAGCGCATCGGTTACGACGACTCCTCGATGGGGTTCGACTATCGGTCGTGCGCGGTGCTGACCGCTTTCGACAAGCAGTCACAGGACATCAAGCAGGGTGTCGATGAAGGCTCCGGCATGGACCTCGAGCAGGGCGCCGGCGACCAGGGTCTCATGTATGGCTTTGCGTGCGACGAGACGCCGCAGTTCATGCCGGTCGCTATCCATTACGCTCATCGCCTCATGGAGCGGCAGGCCGAGCTTCGCCGCAACGGAAAACTGCCGTGGCTGCGGCCCGATGCCAAGTCGCAGGTTTCGGTTCGCTATATCGACGGGAAACCGCACCACATCGACACGGTCGTGATCTCGACACAGCATCGCGAAGACATCTCGCAGGAGCCGCTCACCGAAGGCGTGATCGAAGAGATCGTGAAACCGGTGCTGCCTAAAGAGCTGATCAGCAAGGAAACCAAATTCCTGATCAACCCGACCGGCCGATTCGTGATCGGCGGGCCGCTCGGGGACACCGGCCTCACCGGACGCAAGATCATCGTCGACACCTACGGCGGTTACTCGCGCCACGGCGGCGGTGCGTTCTCGGGCAAAGACCCCTCCAAGGTCGATCGCTCGGCCGCTTACGCCGCGCGTTACGTCGCCAAAAACATTGTCGCCGCAGGACTCGCGAAAAAATGCGAGATTCAGGTTGCGTACGCGATCGGCATCGCACGGCCCGTGAGCGTCCTCGTCGATACCTTCGGCACGGGCCGCATCTCGGATGAGAAGATCGCCAAGCTCGTCGAGAAGCATTTCGACCTGCGTCCGAAAGGCATCATCCACTCGCTCAACCTCTTGCGCCCGATCTACGCCAAGACCGCCGCGTACGGCCACTTCGGCCGCGACGAGCCGGAGTTTTCATGGGAAGCGACGGACAAGGTGTCGGCGCTCAAGGACGACGCAGGAGTCTAGGGCAGCGCTCGCCTTCGCTCGGGCCTCGCTGCCCCACGAACAGGAGGAATCCGATGGTTTCCCTACGTAACCTCCTTTCCTTCGTCGCGTGTCGGAGCGCGAGTCGACACGCTGCTACAGCGCACCCCCACCATCGGCTGTGTGCTGAACGCGCGGCCTCTCCATCATCGCTGACGCGTCGCAGCGGCGTTCCGCATCGCTGATTTCCCAAGCTGCACGGGATTTCGGTATATTTGGGGTACGCTAACTGCTGCGTGCCGTGTTACATCAAACCGAATCTGCCGAAATGAACCGAACACTCACATCGCTCGCTACAGCCGTGATTCTGGCCTCGGCGCTCTGCCCGCTGAGTTCCGCCTATTCGAAAAACACCGCTTTAGCAGGCGTTGCGCGCGCCGAGCAGCGCAGTGAAAAGGTTTCTCCTGAAGTGCGTCACATCGCCGATTGGGCGGTGCATTCGGGCGACCATCAGCGCCTGCCCTTCATCGTCGTGGACAAGGTAAATGCGAGAATCAGCGCGTTCGATAGCGCCGGGCGCCTGGTCCGCTCAACGCCGGTTCTATTGGGGATGGGCATCGGCGACTCGTTCCCCCCGGGTGTTGTGAACATGGACATGTACGAGACCAAGCCCTGGCAGCGCGTGACGCCGGCTGGCCGCTATTTTGCCGAGGAAGACCGTAACACGCAGGGTGAGCGCGTCCTGTGGGTGGATTACGACAACGGAATCGCCATACACAAGCTGCCTGCGAAGAAAACGAAGCAGCGCCGACACGAGCGGATCCGCTCGGCCGACC
>JBKJPI010000475.1:0-5277 GCA_046595235.1 Burkholderiales bacterium
ACTTTCGCCAGCGCGATGCGGTCGGTGGCAAGCTCCGCGCGGCGCGCCATGTCGTACTTGTAAAGTCTCGCCGAGTTCTCGCCGAAGATCATGTTTTTAACTTTGCCATTGGCGGGGCCGAGCGCTGCGTAGCCGTACTTCTTCTGCATGTCCTCGGGGATCTCAAGGCGGCGAAGCGCTTCGATCTGCCACTGCGGCGCGCCGGTCCATACCGCATCGCTGCCCCACACGACGTGATCGGCGCCGAGACCTTTGACGAGCATGCCCATCATCGCTGCGCACAGGCGCGGTTCGGCGACCGTGCTTTGCGCGAAGATCTGCCCGAGATCGCCATAGACGTTCCGGACGCCGAATTTCTCCGGAATCTCCGCAAGGTCGGTTACCCAGTCGATGCGCCCCGTCTCCTCGAACTGCTTCATCCCGACCTTGTAAGCGCCGCCGGTGTAACGGAAGGCCGAGTGGTAGATGATGAAGTTGAGCTGCGGCCAGTCCCTGGCCGCCTTGCCGACGTCGCTGACGTTCGCGTACGGCAGAAGATCCGGGAACCTGGCACTGGTCTCCGGCGGATACAGACCCTTGTGCACGCAGACGTTCACGAGCCCCGCTTTCACGAGCTTCTCGTAAAAGGGATAAAGGAGCTTCTCGTCGTCCATGCGCCACGGATGACGCGAAAGATGCTTGTTCGTGTTGTCGCCTACGGTGTAACCCTTGAATGAATCAGGCTTCAGCGTCGCGATCGCCTTGTCGGCGGCGTCCATCCAGCCCGGCATTCCCGGCATGAAGATCGCGTGCGAGTACATGCGGCGCGAGCCCGTGAGGTTGTTCACCTTCGTTCGCGTGTCGATCTTCATTTCATTCGTCAGGAACCAGTCGCGCGGCTCTTCCGAACCGGATCCGGAGATGAGCGCGATCTTGGTGTCGCTGTCGAAATAGATTTCCTTGAAGTAGTTCGCGAACTTGAGGTCATCGAGCGTCTGTGGCTTGCCCGCGAGCGCCGGGTTCCAGCCGGCCTTGCCGACGGCTTCCCGCGATCGCACGAAGTTTTCCAGCCGCGTATCGTCACGCAGAAAGTGGGTGTGCATGTCCATGATGAACTGGCCGGACAAGGCTTTAGCGCGCTCGTTCGCCATGTCCGGTGTGGCCGCTTCCGCGCGGCTCACGCTGTAGAGCGGGCCATACACGTCATTCATCGCGACGAATGCCGCGGCCATGCCGGCCGCCGACTTGAAGAACTTGCGGCGGCTGATGCCCTGATGCTTTGCGAGCTCGGCACCCAGCGCTTTCACCCGCACTTCGACCTGCTTCTGCTTCTCGGTCTGCGGGCTCGGCAGAAATTCATCGCTCGATACGAATTGCGTCGGTATCGGTGCGGGGAACGAGGACGTCTCGGCGGGGAGGAGATCGAGCAGCTCGTTGGGATCCGGGTGCAGCGGCATGGTGCCTCCTGATGGAAGAAGTGACGGCCGTTGACTTCTTTTTGGGCAGCCATTGTCGGTCGCGCTTTCAGCGGGGTCAACGCGGGAGTCGAGCGGTTGCCAACGATCGGCGTTGCCCTTAAGGTAGATGAAACGATCTGGAGGACGACGGCATGGCAGGCAATCCCACCGCGGAGCTGGCTGAGTTTGCGTCAGCGCTCGATTACACGAACATCCCGAGCCGCACGCGTGAATACACCAAAGACCTCCTGCTCGATGCGCTCGCGTGCGCTGTCGCAGGGCACCGCGGCGAGGAAACACGCCAGGTCGAGGCGCTTGCGCGCGCGCTTGCGCAGTCCAGCGAAAGCAGCATCATCGGCGGCGACCGGCTTTCGCTTACCGGTGCGACGCTTCTCAACGCCTATCTCATTACCGCGGTCACGATGTGCGACGTGCATCGCTCGACGCTCACGCACATCACCCCCGAAGTCGTACCGCCTGCACTGGCCATTGCCGAACGCGACGGCATTTCAGGTCGCGAGCTGCTGGTGGCGCTTGCCGCGGGATATGAAGTCACGACCCGCATCGGGCTCGGTCTGGACTTTCCCGAGTTTCGCAGGCGCGGCTGGCACGGCCCCGGTGTGATCGGGCCTTTCGGCGCCGCAGCTGCAGTCGGCCGTCTTCTCGGCTTCGATCCGGAGACGATGGCGAGGGCCTTCGGCCTTGCGGGCAGCCAATCGGCTGGGACGTTCGCTGCGTGGGGCACGCCCACCGTCAAGTTTCATCAGTGCCGCGGTGCATTGTCGGGACTGATGGCAGCACTTCTCGCCGAGCAGGAATTCGTCGCGACGAAAGAGTTTCTGACCGCGAAGGACGGCGGCCTTTACAACACGTATACGAACGGCGGCAAACCTGAAGCCGCAGTCGCCGGGCTCGGCACCCGATGGGAGCTCGAGCAGATCGCGTTGCGCCTGTGGCCTTCCGCATCGACGATCCAGGGTCTCGTTACAGCGATGTTCGACCTGATCGAGAACAATGACATCAAGGTCGACCAGATTCGGCGCGTGCGCGTTTCTCTGGGCAAGACGGGCAACGACATGCACGGTATTTTTCCGCGCTACAAAGGAAAATTCGAGGCGCTGCTTTCCACGCATTACGCGGTCGCCGTCATCCTGCACGATCGGGAGCTGACGCTCTCGCAGTTCGAGCCCGGGCGTTACAACGACGCGAAGCTCAAGTCGTTCGCTGCCGAAAACGTCGAAGTGCGTGAAGACGCGTCCCTCACCGGCGTACAGGCGATCGTCGAAGCCGATACGGCAGAGGGGAAGACGATCACGGTCCGCTGCGACACTCCACGCGGCTCGCCGGAACGTCCGCTCACGCGTGCGCAGATCGAGGCGAAATTCAGGACGTATGCGCAGGGTGTCCTCGCTCCAGGCCGCGCCGACGACATCATCAATGTTGTATCGCATCTGGAAGATCTGCCCTCGGCCGGCACGCTCATGAATATGCTGCGCGCTGAAGACAAGGTGCCGCGCCGCAGGTCAGCAGCGGCTTGAGCGCTGCGCCGGGCAGTGCCCAGAGGAAGTCTGGCCTGCCCATGCCGGCGCCGTGAATCGAGGAGAACGTCTTGAAGCAAGGTTGCACGCTTGCCCTGCTGGCCTTGATCGGCGCTGTGTGCGCGGTGCACAGCCCCCTTACGTCGGCGGGCGAAGTCTATCCGCAGCGGGCTGTTCGCATGATTGTGCCCTTTCCCCCGGGAGGCGCAGGCGATATCGTAGGGCGGCTGCTTTCCGCAAGACTCACCGAAGCATTCGGCCAGCAGGTCGTGGTTGACAACCGCGGCGGCGGCGGCCAGGTAATCGCGACTCAGCTCGCTGCGACCGCGCCCGCGGACGGTCACACGCTTTTCCTCGCGAGCGCGACGCACTCGGTCAATCCCGCGCTTCGAAAAAGTCTGCCTTACAACACGCTGAAGGACTTCTCGCCGATAACGCTGGTCGCGCAATCACCGCTCGTCTTCGTTGCGCATCCTTCGCTTGGCGTGACGAGCGTGAAAGAGCTCGTCGCTGCCGCGAAGGCGAAACCGGGCCGCATCAACTATGCGTCATCGGGGCCTGGCACTGGCGGCCACATGTCGGTAGAGCTGCTGAAATCGATGACGGGTATCGATATTGCGCACATCCCGTACAAGGGGGCAGGACCCGCGCTCGTGGACCTGATGGCAGGGCAGGTTCAGGTTATGTGCACGAGCCCGCTGCCTTCGATGCCGCACGTCAAAACAGGAAAACTGCGCGCGATTGCGATGACGGGTGCCAAACGCGCGAGTTTCGCGCCGGATATACCCACGGTAGCTGAAACACTTCCCGGTTACGCAACCACGCTCTGGTATGCGCTGCTCGCCCCTGCGGGTACGCCACAGGCGATTCTCAATCGCGTACACGCCGATACGTTGAAGGTGGTGCGGGGGCGGGAGCTCGCGCAGCAGTTCGAGTCCCTGGGGGCGGAACCCGTAAGCGGCAGCCCGCAGGAACTCCAGAGCCACATTCGATCCGAGATCGCGCAGTGGATGAAGCTGGTGAAAGAGGCGAAGATTACGGCGGACTGATTCGGATGTGCTTCGATCGCCATTGATGTCATTGCCAGGAACGATGTGACCCTTCGACAGCGCTCAGTACGGACTTCGCAACCGCATTGCGAATGCGCAGTGGAAGGTTCCATCATCAAGCGCGCGATTACCATCGCACCGTTGATGCTGGCTGCGGCCGCGTTCAATGGCGCATCGGCGCACGCGGCCGAAGCATTCCCAACGAAGCCTATCCGCATCATCGTCCCCGCCGCCCCTGGCGGCACGACGGACATCGCAGCGCGCGCCCTCGCCGACAAGATGGGAGTGGAAGTGGGCCAGACGATCGTCGTAGATAATCGGGCGGGCGCCGCAGGAATCATCGGCGTGCAGGCCTTTCTCGCAGCACTGCCCGACGGACACACGATCCTGATGGGCAACATCGGGCCTAACGCGATCAACTACGCGCTTTACAAGAGCCTCAGCTACAAGCCGGAGGACATGATTCCCATCACCACGGTGATTTCCAATCCCAATGTGCTGGTGATCAATCCGTCGGTGCCCGCAAAAACCGTTAAGGAGTTGGTGGCGCTGGCGAAAGCTAACCCGGGCAAGATTTCTTTTGCATCGTCGGGCCGCGGCCAGTCGGTCCATATGTCGGGAGAACTCTTCAAGCTGAGAGCAGGCCTCGATCTCGTGCACGTTCCCTATAAAGGGACCGGTCCGGCGCTCATCGATGTATTGGCGGGTCAGGTCTATATGATCTTCAGCAGTCTTCCGAGCACAATGGGATTCATCCGAAGCGGCAGACTTCGTCCGCTTGCGGTAACCAGCAAGGAGCGCGCACCCGAGCTACCCCATGTGCCGACAATGGAACAGACGGGTTATACCGATTTCCAGGTGACGGGCTGGTTCGGGCTGTTCGCCTCCGCCAAGACCCCTCCTGCTGCGATCGACAGGATTTATGGCGCTGCAAAGACCGTTCTCGGGTTGCCTGAGATCAAAGCGCGATTCGCTGAGCTGGGCGGCACTGCGGGCGGCGAACCGCCGGAACAATTCCAGAAATTTGTAATGGCCGAGAAACAGAAGTGGGCGCAGGTTGCTGCAGCGGCGAAAATTCAGCCGGAATGATACCGATAGTACGGTGTTACCTGAGCTGCTCGCGTTAACCCTTCGCGTACCAGGATTTAACTGTCGGATGTTCGCGCACGGAGTCGTGTACCCGCATGAGCTTAGGATACCCGGCGAAGATGGTGGCAGGAATGTGGTCGACCTTGCCGCCGATGAACCAGCGCA
>JBKJPI010000505.1:0-3896 GCA_046595235.1 Burkholderiales bacterium
CTCTGCTGTTATGGACATGACTTTACTTTTTCCTCGCTACAGTTTGATCTTCGGATCGAGCCAGTCCCTCAGGCTGTCTCCGAAGAGGTTGAACGCGAACACCGCAAAACTGATCGCGAGGCCTGGGAAAACGATCATCCACGGCGCCTGCTGGTAGAAATCGGCGGCTGCGCCCGAAAGCATGAGGCCCCACGACGCCGTGGGCTCAGTGACGCCAAGCCCCAGAAAAGACAGCGAAGCTTCAGCGAGAATCGCCTGAGCCACGAACGCCGTCACCATGATGAGGTACGGTGCGACCACATTCGGGACCATGTGCCTGAAGATGATTCGCGTGTCGGAAAACCCGGCAGTGCGCGCGGCATCGATATACGGGAGCTCGCGGATCGCAAGCGCGGACGAGCGCACCACGCGCGCGACTTTCGGAATCATCGGAAAGCCGATCGCGAGCACGAGATTGATGTCGACGCCGAGGACGATGTTTTTTCCGAGCACCGCGACCACGGTGATCGCCAGCACGATGATCGGGAATGACAGCAGCACGTCCATGAAACGCTGGATGATGAGGTCGATCTTGCCGCCAAAGTATGCCGATACGACGCCGATGATCGCCCCGATCGTCGAGCCCAGGAATGACGCGAGGAAGCCCACCGTGAGCGCCGTGCGAGCGCCGTAGATTACGCGCGACAGAACATCGCGTCCGAAAGAATCAGTGCCCATCCAGTGCTCGACGGACGGGGCGCCGAGCATCGCCCCGTAATCGACGTTGAGGGGGTCGTACGGCGCCACCCACGGCGCGAAGATTGCGCAGATCGCCATCACCACGATGAACGCGAGTCCTGCCGCACCGAGTGGCTGCTGCAGCGTGAAGGCCAGCACGGGATGCCGTCGGGTCGGCACCTTGTAGGGAATTGTCGTCGTTGCAGTAGTCATGTAGCCCGTCTCTACCGGTAGCGGATGCGCGGATCGAGCAGCGCGTAGAGCATGTCGATCGCGAAGTTGATGAGAACGAAGCAGATCGCGACCAGCAGCACCAGCCCCTGGATCATCGTGTAGTCACCGCGTGAGACCGCCTGCACGAAAAGCTTGCCGATGCCGTTCAGGTTGAACACCTGCTCTGTCACGACGAGGCCGCCGATGAGGAAGGCGAACTCGAGGCCCACGACCGTCACCACCGGCAGCAAAGCGTTACGCATCGCGTGCCGCGCGACCACGAGGCGCTCGTAGACACCTTTCGCGCGCGCCGTGCGAATGTAATCCTCCTGCAGCACTTCCAGCACCGACGAACGCATCATCCGCATTGCGACGGACGAATAGCGAAATCCCACGGCCAGCGCCGGCCAGATGAGCTGCGACAGGTTCTTCAGCGGATCTTCGAAAAACGGCGTGAACGTGAGCGGTGGAATCCATGAAAAAAACGTGAGCAGGAGGAGGATGATGATCATGCCGAGCCAGAACGACGGCACCGCGAGACCGGCGATCGAGAAGAGGCGCACGAAATGGTCGATCCACGTGTCCTTGTAGATCGCCGACAGCGTTCCGAGCGGCACTGCGATGATGATGGCGAGCAGCGTCGCCATGACGGCGACCTGGAGCGAGAGCTCCAGGCGGATGCCGATTTCGTACAGGACAGGTCGCCCGGTCCAGATCGAAATGCCGAAGTCGCCCTTCAGCAGGGCCCCGAACCAGCTGAAGAACTGCACGTAAACCGGCTTGTCGAGGCCGAGTCTCGCGCGCTCCGAATCCAGAACGTGTTGCTGGACGTTCGCGCCTTCCAACATCATCTGCACCGGGTCGCCCGGCGCGAGACGCAGCAGGAAGAACACAAGGATCGCGACGCCGATCAGCGTCGGGATCATGAGCAGGATGCGGTTGAGGATATAACGCAGCATGACGGCTAAACCACCCCCACCCTATCCGATGCAGGCCGACATGGGCTCACTCCAGCCACACGTCTGCAAGGTCCTGCCCGACGTAGTGACTCGGCGTGATATGCCAGCCCTTGAGATTGCGGTGCGTGACGATGATGCGGTGCCACCAGATGGTCGGGATGGTGTATGCCTCTTCGAGCGCGCGCTTCTCGAACTCGCGAAGTACCGCGTATCGCTTCTTCTTGTCGAGCTCCCCTGACTGCTTGTCGAAGAGTGCGTCGAGCGTGCGATCGGTCTGTTGCGCATAGTTGATCGACGAGCGATCGTGGGAGAGATACTTCACGAGCTGCAGGTTCGGCTCATCCATGAAGTCGCAGTTGAAGTCGAGCGCCGCGTCGAACGTGGGGTTATCGCGCTGCTGAGCGGCGAGATAAAGCTTCGTGTCGAGCTGCTCGTGCTTGACGTTGACGCCGATCTGGCGCCACTGATCGATCAGGAAAACGCCGACGGGCGTATACGGCATCGCAACGTTACGGTTCGTCAGCGTGAAGGTGAGGTTCGGAAGGCCCGCTTCCTGCAGGAGCTTCCTCGCCTGCGCCCGCGAGCCATTGATGTCCTTCGAAAATCCCGGATACGACAGCAGCTCTTTTTCGTTCGCTGCGAGATCGTAGCCGGGGCGGAGCACGCCGCCTACGTGGCGAACGAGTGCAACCTTCGAAAGCGCTGCTGCGCCGCCCCAGCGATCGACCGCGAGCGAGAGCGCCCTGCGGACCCGCGCGTCGTCGAAGGGCTTCTTCTTCGTGTTGAAGGTCACAACGAGTGAGCACACCCAGGGCGACTCCTGCACCACACCCTTGGGTCCCAGCGTCTTCATGACCCGGTCGCGGTCAGCCGGAGAATGCCCGCGAAACTCGGCAAGGACTTCACCGGCGGCGAGGGCGTTTACCATTGGCGCGCCGGCGATGAAGATTGCCAGGAACCCTTCGATGTGAGGCTTTCCTTTCTCGAAGTAGTCCTTGAACTTGCGCCCGCGCCAGTGCGAGCCGGCGACGTGCTCTTCGAAGGTGAAGGGCCCCGTGCCCATGATGTTGCGTTCGGGGAATTTGGGGTCTTTCTTCAGGCGTGCGGCACTGTAGACGCAGTCCCACGGGCTCGCAAAGTTTGCGAGCATCGACGCATTCGGTTTCGAGAGCTTGAAGATGACGGTGTTCGGATCGGGTGTTTCGATCGAGGCAATATCGCTGTACGTCGCTTCGCGCAGCGACAGGACGCCCGCCGGCGGCTTACGCAGGCGCTCGTAGGTGGCCTTGATGTCTTCGGCGCTGAAGGCGCTTCCGTCATGAAACCTGACGCCCTTGCGTAACCGGAAGGTGTAGCTGAGCCCGTCCTTCGCGACAGTCCACGATTCGGCGAGGTCGCCTTTGATCGCGGGATACTTCTCCGCGTCGAATTTCAGCAGCGTGTTGTAGTGCGGGCGCACCGGGTGGATGAACGCGAACGACGAGTTCGCGTGACAATCGTAGTTGGGCGGCTCGGCGCCTACGGCGAACTTGAGCAGGCCCCCGCTCCGCGGCTGGTCCGCGGCAATGGCGGACACAGCGGCGAGTGCGCCCACCACCACCATCAACAGCACTTTCTTCCACATAACTCCTCCTCCGGTTTTTGTGTATTTGCTCCGGCTCACGCTATGTCAGCGCGCGGCCGCGTCACCGTTTCCCGTCACCTGCTGAATCACTCGTCGCTCATCACTTCGTCTTTCAACACTCAAAGCTTGATGCACGCCGCAAAATGCCCGGGCTTAATTTCTCGAAGCTCGGGCACGGTCATCCTGCATTCTTCAGTCGCCAACGGGCATCGCGTGTTGAACACGCACCCCGGCGGCGGGTTGAGCGGGCTCGGCACTTCGCCGGTCAGCACTTTGTACTCGCGCCCGCCTTCGATCGCGGGATCCGGAATCGGCACTGCGTCCAGTAGCGCGCGCGTATACGGGTGAAGCGGCGTTGCGTATAACGCGTCCCTGTCGGCGAT
>JBKJPI010000617.1:0-4954 GCA_046595235.1 Burkholderiales bacterium
GGTACGTAAGCGTTCAGCGCGTGATAGGCATCCATCAACTCGACCGCAACGTGTTTCTCGCGCGAGACCACCGCTTCCAGCTCCTCGTGATCGACCTTGTTGAGCTCGACGAGCACCATGCGGTCGCCGTCGCGGAGGAAGCGTTTCGCGATGAGGGGAGAACCGGGGTAATGGCGCAGCGTGCCGTCGGGGTTCAACTCGCGAACTGCTTGCAGGTAAGGCTCGATCGCCGCCGGCGCATCCTCGGCTTTCCAGACTCGCGCAATGCCGCTTTCATACTCCCGCGCCTTCTGCGCCCACGAATGCGTGAGGTCATAAAGCCCGATGCCCGCATGGGTGTCCAGATACAGGAACGGCTTGTCCTTCCCGGAGATGCCGATCAGAAGCCGCGCGAGCAACGCGTGTTTGAAAACGTCGGCGAAGTTGCCGACGTGGAACATGTGACGATACGAAAGCATGCTGATTCAGCCGAGGATGGCTGCTGCGTGAGATAAATATCCGACGCCATTCCGGCGTACGCCCGAGAACTTAAAGCTTGTCGTACTTTGTCGCGCGGCCGCGCGACGCCGCGACCGGGTATTTGACTGCATTCAGCACGAGCTTACGTCCGGCCGCGGCGCCGAGATCGATGTCGAGCTTGTCGCACAGCCGGATGAGGAAAAGCAGGACGTCGGCGGCCTCGAGGGCGACTTCTTCGCGCGTGTCGGCGGGAAGGTTCGCCGCTTCGTCGGGCGTCAGCCACTGAAAATGCTCGATGAGCTCTCCGACTTCGCCCGCCACTGCCATTGCAAGATTCTTCGGGTTGTGGAACTGCTCCCACTCACGTTCACTGGCAAATGCGTCGAGAAGTGCGCCCAGATGTTTCAGGCTGTCGGTCGTGGGTGGCATGCAAGTGGCTTCCGGCGTCACAATTTCCCGATTCTAGAGCCTGTTATGGACTTTAACGTGTGCGACGAACGTGCAGGAAGGGCTCAGTGCTAGGAGCCGCTCGCGCCGCAGTGCCGGAAAGAACCCGCGAAGCAGTAACTTATAGTCGCGCTTTATCTCGCTTTCGTCTCACGTTTAGGTGTGGTGCAGCGAAGGCCACGGCGAAGCGCACACATGGAATCTGCCGCGTGTCGCTGGAACAATGTTGGCAGCTGCCGAATCCTCGGCAATCGCGGCATAATGAACGTGGTTTCCATCAGATGCGGCGGTGTGACCGCGCGGCATGAAACGTGACAAGGGTCGAATCGCGCTGACCAGGCTCGGCGAGTACTTCTGAGGAAATCGATGACAGAGTTTGTTTCAGCGGACGGTGCGACCTCCGACGTCCCCGCATCGCGCACGCACGTACACACGCGCAGTGTCGAGTATCGCGGTTATCGTCGGGACGACGGTTTGTGGGATATCGAGGCGGAGCTCACTGACACCAAGACGTATACCCACAAGGCGCCGGATCGCGGTGTGATGGAGGCTGGAGCGCCGATCCACGGCATGGCGATCCGCGTTACGGTCGATGACGCGATGAAGATCAGTGACATTGCGGTGCGGATGCCCGCGGCGCCTTTCCCGGAGTGCCAGCAGGCGAAGCCGCCGATGGCACGCCTTATCGGCGCTACGCTCGGGCGCGGATGGCGGAAGGCGATCGAGCAGGTCCTGGGCGGGACGCAAGGATGCGCGCACCTGCGCGAGCTCTTGTTCAACATGGCCACCGCTGCTTACCAGACGATCCCGCATTATCGGCATCACCTGCGGCGGCAGGCCGGATTGCCCGAGCCCAGGCTTACGCGTCCGCCTCCCCATCTCGGGCAGTGCCTCGCGTGGGACTTCGACGGCCCCGTGGTGAAGCGCCACAGGCCGCAGTTCGCCGGCTGGAGGCCTCAGGAAAAAGAATGAGGCGTTCATGAAAGCGATGACGGAGCTGGCGGCGCAGGGGAAGTGGAAGCCGCGCATTTCGCGCCACTTCCGGCTCGATCAGACGGCAGAGGCGCTGCAGGCCGTGATCGACCGTGCGGCTATTAGCAAGGCGGTCGCCGTCAGTTAGGCGATACATTCAGCAGATGGACTACCGAGTGCAAGCCTGCAACCTCTCGCACGCCTCCGAGAACAAGATCCATGATGACGGCGTCGCGAGGCGCTTCGGTTTCCAGGGCGGCCTCGTTCCGGGCGTCGAGGTCTATGCCTACATGACGCACCTGCCGGCCGCACGCTGGGGCGTCGGGTGGCTCGAACGCGGGACCGCGGAATGCCGCTTTTCGAAGCCGGTCTACGATGGAAAGCTCGCAGTTGCGAGCGCGACGGTAACAGCGGGCGCGCTCTCGATTACGGTCGAGAGTGAGGGGGAACGTTGCGCGACCGGGGCTGCGACGCTGCCGGACGAAGCCGGCGCGGCGCCTGTGCTTTCGGATGCCGCACCGATCCCGGCGTTCGAGGCGAGGCCCGACGCCGACGAAGCGTCGCTTGCGACGGGCCGCCGCCTGTCATCGCATCCGGTGCATCTTACGGAGGATCGGCTGCAAAAATATCTCGCCGACATTCATGAGTCGGAGCCGCTCTATGCGCGCGCAAAGCTGGTGCATCCCGCGTTCATGCTGCGCCTCTCCAATCTCGCGCTGAAAGACAACGTGAAGCTTGGCGCATGGATACACGCGGCGAGCTCGATTCGCCACTGCGGGTTGGCGCACGCCGGTGAGTCGCTTGCAGCGCACGCAGTGGTGACCGCGAACTACGAACGCAAGGGACATCGCTTCGTCGATCTCGACGTGGTCATCGTAGCCGACGGTATTCGCGCGGTGGCGCAGGTACGCCACACGGCGATTTACCGATTAGCCCTTCATCCGTCGACTCCGCCGCGCTCCGCTCAGGACGAACGGAGAGAGTAGTCGAGCTATCCGACGCTACTAGCGACACGTCACACAGAGGAACAATGAAAACTTCGCGCATCGCATCGCTGGCGCTCGCCCTGATGTTCGCCGCCCCCGCAGCGGCCCAGGAATACCCGGTGAAACCGGTGCGATTGATCGTGCCCTATCCGGCGGGATCGAGCAGCAATGACATCATCGCGCGCGCACTTGCGCAGCACGTGAGCACTGCGCTTGGGCAGCGGATGCTTGTAGAGAATCGCCCGGGTGCGGGTGGAAACGTCGGCTCGGAGTTCGTCGCGAAGTCGGCACCCGATGGGTACACGTTGCTCGTTGCCACGAATGGTCCGCAGGCGATTGCGCCGAATGTGTTCAAGCTGAATTACGACAACCAGAAGGATCTGACGCCGGTCGCAATGGTGGCGAACGTGCCTTACATGCTGATGATGCATCCCTCGCTGCCCGCGAGGAACGTGCGTGAGCTCATCGCACTCGCGAAGTCGAGACCGGGGCAATTGCTCTTCGCATCATCCGGCAATGCGGGCACGCCTCACCTGTGCTGGGAGCTGTTGAAGTCGATGGCCGGAATCAATATGGTGCACGTCCCTTACAAAGGCGGCGCGCCGGCGATGATGGATACGGTCGGTGGACAGACGCAGTTGTATTGCTCGGGACTGATCGCGGGCGCTCCGCAAATCAAGGCGGGCAAGCTGCGCGCGCTCGGCATGGGGACGCTGCAACGCTCTCCGATCATGCCCGACATTCCGACGATTGCCGAGCAGGGGTTGCCGGGCTTCAACGTCGGGTCGTGGTTCGGAATCATGGCGCCGGCCAATACATCCGGCGCGATCGTTCAACGCCTTTACAGCGAGATCGCGAAGATCGTCGAGACTGCGGAGATGAGGAAGTTTCTGGTGTCGCAAGGGGCCGAGCCCCTGCTGATGGATTCGCCCAGGTTCAGTGAATTCCTTCGCGCCGAAACGGAGAAATGGGGCAAGGTCGTGAAGGCTGCGAACCTCAAGCTCGACTAGCGTAATTCCCCAGCGTCCGCTCGGCCCAACCGCCATAAGTGCCGGTATCGATCATCTTCCGGCGGACAATGTCGCGCAGCGTCGCAAGCTCGTCGGCACCGGGCGGCACCGTGGCCGCGACGGGCTCCTTCACGCCAAGGTCGAATCCCGTGTTTTCGCGAATCTCGTTCAACGAATACGGCGCATGGATAGAGTCGAGCCGCAAGCACGCGGCCTCACGGTCGAAGCGGAAAGTCGCCTTGGGCGTGATGACTTTGGTCGGGCCGCCGAGCCGCAACACGTCGGGTGCTGAGCTCCCCGCGGCGGAGATGTAGTCCACACGCTCGACCAGAGAGCGCCGCGTATGCTCGGTTCGAAAAACGATCGTGCGGCGCGCACAGTAGTAAATCATGCCGCCCCCGTAGCCGCCCGGGAAGCGTACGTCGGGACGATCAGGGTCGGAACCCAACTGATGCAGGTTGTAGTTGCCGTGGCCGTCGATCTGGACGCCGCTGGCGAAGAACAGGCCGAGATCCCCGCGTTGGGCGAGAAAGTGAAATTGACGCGACGTATGAAACGGCCGGAACACGGTGTTGAGAATGATGAGCTCCGCGTTCGGGGCATGCCGTTCCTTTGCCAGCAGCAATGCTGCGGCCGGAATCTGCGAAAGCGCTCCGCATGCAGAGATCTCGCCGTCCCGAACTTCGCGCGACATCAGCACGACCATCAATTCGGCGTCGTTGTAATCCACGACGTCCGCGTCGCGCGTTGTCGTTGCGTCCGTGCGGCTCACGTGACCGGCTCTGCCTGCCGCAGCCCCTGGGAAACGAAACGCTCGATGTAGTCTTCATGGCTGGGCGTGCCGAACACATGCGCCTCCAGATAGGCTGTGAACGACGCGTCGTCGCGAGAGGCGGCGACGTATTGCTTCATCGCGGCGGCGTCGGGTGCATAGCGCCCGGTGAAACCGCCGGGATGCGCCCCGAAAGGCGCATGGACGACGGTGTGCACGAGGATCGACGGGATGAATGTGCCCACTGCGTCGTCCTCGGTCAGCCGATCGACCACTTCCTCCGCGGTCACGACGACGTGTCGCGATGC
>JBKJPI010000626.1:0-2866 GCA_046595235.1 Burkholderiales bacterium
GCACCTGGAAGGTGAAGCTCGCATAACCCGCGCCGTTGGCGTTCGCCGCAGGTGTAAACCTCAGATTTCCAGACGCGATGCTGGCCGCTGATACGAATTGCCCGGGGGTGACGCTTACGCCTGACAAAGTCAGCGTGCCGGCACCCGGTGTCGTCGTGATCATCACGTTCAGCAGCGCGTTGGCCGCCGAATCGGAAGGATCGGTGAAGCCGAAGTCGGCGCCGCTGAAGATGTAGGCCGTGTCTTCGAGCGTGGTCACCGTGCTGCTCGTGCCGATCGGCGCATCGTTGACCGACGTGACATCGACAATCATTGTCCTGGGCGCTGGATCGAGATTGACGCCGCCATTGGCGACACCACCATCGTCTTGCACTTGGAAGGTGAAGCTCGCGTAACCGGCGCCCGTCGCGTTCGCCACCGGCAGGAACTTCAGATTCCCCACCGCGAGGTCTGCGGCCGAGACAAACTGCCCGGCACTTACGGCGGCGCCCGATAGCGCGAGCATGCCCGCACCCGGCAGCGCAGCGATCCTGATCGCGGCGAGGGCATTGGCGCCCGACACACTCGAGGCGTCGGTCGGATCGGTGAAGCCGAAGTCCGCTGCGCTGAACGTGTACGCGGCATCCTCCAGAGTAACGACCGTCCTGCTGGTGCCGACCGGTGCGTCGTTGACCGAAGTCACATCCACCGTCATCGTTTTCGGCGTCGTGTCGAGATCGACGCCGCTGTTGGCGACGCCGCCGCTATCCTGCAGCTGGAAAGTGAAGCTCGCGTATCCCGCGCCGTTGGCGTTGGCCGCCGGGGTGAACACGAGCGCGCCGGCTGCGATGTAGGCTGCGGAAACGAATTGTCCTGCGTTGACCGCGGTGCCGGAGAGCGCGAGCGTTCCGGCACCGGGCACCGTCGTAACCTTGACGTTGGTGAGACTGTTCGAAGGAGAATCGGCCATGTCAATGAAGCCGAAATCCGCGATGCTGAACGTAATGGCGGTGTCTTCGAATGTGGTTACCGTTCTGCTCGTGCCGACGGGCGCATCGTTCACGGAGGTCACGTCGACAGTGATCGTCTCGGGCGTTGGATCGAGGTCGATACCGCCGCTCGCAACGCCGCCATCGTCCTGCACCTGGAAGGTGAAGCTCGCGTAACCTGCGCCGTTGGCGTTCGCCGCGGGCGCGAACCTGATTGCCGGCCGCGATATTGGCTGCCGATACGAATTGCCCGGTGGTGACGGCCACGCCTGAGAACGTCAGCGTGCCCGCGCCCGGCAGGGTCGTAATCTTGACGGCGAGCAGCGTGTCGGCCGCCGAATCGGAAGGATCGGTAAAGCCGAAGTCGGCGATCGTGAAGGTATATGCGGTGTCTTCGGGGGTCGTGACCGTTCTGGCCGTGCCGGCCGGTGCATCGTTCACCGGGGTGACTGTCACGGTGAGCGACTGATTCAGCGTATCAGTGCCGCCGTTGGCCGTGCCCCCACTGTCGGCCACAATCCAGCTGAAGGTCGCGGGCCCGCCGTTGGCATTTGCCGCGGCCTTGAAAATCATGCCCTGCAGCTGCGCGAGGGTGTAACCGGTGTTCGCGGTGACGGCGGTGATGCCGTCTGCGAGCGTGACGGCGCCGAGCGTCGCCGACGGGATGGCCGTGACGCGGTAAGTCAGGCTCTGGCCCGCCTCGTCGCTGCCGCCGCCCGGGCCGTAGCCGAGGCCGCTCAAGTTGAGCGAGGTAGACGTCGCATCTTCCAGCACAGCAAGATCGTTTACCGAGCCCGCAGTACGCACGGGTGCGTCATTGACCGGGTTGACCGTGACGCTTGAGCTGCCAGTAACCGTGCTGAATGCAGTGCTTCCCCCGTTCCTCGCCGTTGCGACAATTTGAACGTTGTCCAGGTTGAATTGATTGTTACCTGCCCCGTTTTCTCCGGAAACAACCAGAAAGCGGATCCTGGTGTTCGAGGCGATATGTGTGCTGATATCGAAGCTCTTGCTGGCCGCGCCTCGATTGAGCGAGGCATCGAAAATGCCGCCCGCCAAGGTGGTATAGGTCGTGCCCCCGTCGCCTGACGCCTGAACATGCAGCGTCGCTCCCCCTCCCAGGCTGTTCGCGTAGGTGAACGACAGCGCCGCGCTCAGTGCGCCGCTGATATCGGCCTCGCGATAGATGTTGTTCCCAGCAGCAGCCACTTGCAGGGAAAGCGAGGCGCCCGCTACCCGAAAACGTCCGGTCGAAGCGCCACCGCCGGAGCTGTCGTTCTCAACCCAGGGGCCGCTCCACGAGAGCGTGCCGTCGTCGTTGCTGTAGGCGATAGTATTGAACCGGTCGATAAAGGTGCCGGAGGTGCCATCGGTATTGGCTGTACTGCCAGCGACGCCGCTGGTCTGGTCCCACGCCCTGAAAGAAAGACCGTTCGTGACGGTGCCATTCCAGTCGGCATTTGGTACGAAGCGCACATAAGTGCTGGCATCACCGGTCAGCAGCCTCGCGTTCGTGGCGCTGGTCGCGCCAAAAGCGTTCCACAGGTTTCCGCCGTCGAGCGAGTACTGCCAAGTGCCGTTGGTGTTGTCGACTGCGGTGACGGCGATTCCGGTCGCGGCGCCGGGGTCGACGTCGCTCATGCGCGCTGAGATCAGCGCCGATACCAGCGTCCCGCTATTTGCGGCGGGATCCTCGTTGATCGCGGTGAGGTTGTTCGCGCCCGACAAGGTCGGCGCCGTGTTGTTGGCAGTCACGGTGATGGACGCGCTCACCGTTGCATCGCTGAATGCGGTGGTCCCCCCGCTCGCAGCGGTATCGGCGGTGCTTCCCGCGACGCCGCTGGACTGGTCCCAGGCCTTGAAGCTCAACCCGTTCGTCACCGTGCCATTCCAATCGG
>JBKJPI010000226.1:0-4270 GCA_046595235.1 Burkholderiales bacterium
TCGACGTGGTGGTGATCGATCCCGACGCGACGGAACCTCTGCCAGTTGATCGAATGACCGCCGGCGCGCTGCCCCCCGTTTACGACGAAGACGATGCGCTGCTCATGTACACGTCGGGCACCACCGGCACGCCCAAAGGCGTGCTTCACACACATCGCAGCGTTAGCGCAGGGGGCGAATACACCACCGCTGCGCATCAGCTCGCGCGCGCCGATCGCGTGCTTTGCGCGCTGCCGCTCTATCACATCAACGGACAGATCGTCACATGTGTTGCACCGCTCGTGCACGGCGGGAGCGTGGTGATGCCGCAGCGGTTCAGTGTCTCGAACTACTGGGCGCTCGTTGCAGAGCACCGCTGCACGTGGATCAATGTCGTGCCGACGATCATCGCTTATCTGCTCAATGCCCCGGATCCGGCCGAAAGCGGCCTCGACCTTAGCCGGGTCAAGTTCTGCCGCTCTGCTTCCGCGCCGCTGCCTCCCGAGCTTCATCGCGCGTTCGAAAAGAGGTTCGGCATCAGCATCATCGAAACTTTCGGCATGACCGAAACGAACGCGCCGTGTTTCACGAATCCCTACGAGCAGGCCGCGCGGCGGCTCGGAAGCCCGGGTCAGGCCTTCGGCAACGAAGCGAAAATCATCGATCCTGCGACCGGCGTTTCGGTTCCGGCGGGCGTAGCAGGCGAAATCGCAGTGCGTGGCGACAACGTGATGAAGTGTTACTACAAGGATCCCGACAACACGGCGCGCACGCTCGCCGCAGATGGCTGGATGCGCAGCGGAGACCTGGGTTATCTCGATGACGACGGTTTCGTTTTCGTCACCGGTCGAATCAAGGAGCTCATCATCAAGGGCGGAGAAAACATTGCGCCGCGCGAAATCGACGAAGCATTGCTCAAACATCCGGCGGTGCTCGAAGCCGCGGCCGTAGGGATACCAGACGCGAACTACGGCCAGGAAATAATGGCGTGCGTCGTGCTCAAGCCACGAAGCGCGTGCACTGTCGAGGAGCTGACGCAGTTCTCGCTGACCGAGCTCGGCCGCTACAAAACCCCGAAGGTCATACGGATCGTAGATGCTTTGCCGAAGGGTCCATCCGGCAAGGTACAGCGGTTGAAACTCCTGGAGCCCTGATCGACGTCAGGCGGCTGGCGCGGGCGGCCTGCACGCGCGAAGCTTGCTCATGTGCGGCCCCAGAATATTGGCTTCCGCTGCCTCTCGCTGCTGGGTGGCCAGAAAGTAAAGCTGCTGCCAGTCCCCGCGTGTCAGGCTCTTCTCGAATACGCCCGTCATGCACTTACAAAACTCGGTGACTTTCGCGACCGGGTCACCGCTGGCCTTCCCGGAGTCGATGCACGCATTCTCCGCCGTCGTCTTGTACTCACGGATTTGCGCATCCGTCACTTCGGTCGCGCTTTTCTGCGCGCCAGCCACGCCCGCAAACACGCAGCACAGCAGCGCGGTACATGCACGTAACCTCATTCGCATTCCTCACCGGTTGATGCGCGGTCAGCCGCGCGGTGGGCGGCATTGTGCCGCGGCCGACCGCCGCTTACAAGCATTCGCCGGCATGTGCCTTGCACTCTCGCGCTATTTATCGCCTGATAACACGCCATGAACCTCAAGGACGCCTGGGCGCTTACAAAAGAAAGCGTGAACGCCTGGAGCAGCGACTTCGCGCCGAGCATGGGCGCCGCGCTTTCTTACTACACGTTGTTCTCCATTGCCCCGCTGCTCATCATCGTGATCGCTGTCGCAGGCCTTGTGTTCGGCGCCGACGCAGTGCGGAGCGTCGTCTTCGACCAGCTGCAGGCGCTGATGGGCGAAGAAGGTGCCGAGGCGGTGCAGGACATGCTCGCGAGCTCGAGCGACACCAAAACAGGCGTTGTCGCTACGATCGTGAGCGTGCTGGGGTTGGCAATCGGCGCGACGACGGTTTTCAACGAGATCCAGAATGACCTCGACCGCATCTGGCGCGCGCCCGCGCTGAAAGAAAGCGGCGGTATCCTGGATCTGCTGCGTACGCGACTCCTGTCGTTCGGAATGATCCTCGGCGTTGCATTTCTGCTCGCAGTGTCGCTTGTGGTTTCTGCTGCCCTGGCAACCCTCGGCAAGTGGTGGGACGCGTGGCTCGGGAACTGGGAGACGCTCGCTCATTTCCTCGACGTCGGGGTGAGTCTCGCGCTTCTTACGCTCATTTTCGGGTTGATCTACAAAATGATCCCGCGCGTCAAAGTCAGCTGGCACGACGTCTGGATCGGCGCCGCGGTGACCGCCGTGCTGTTCACGATCGGCAAGGTCCTGATCGGTCTTTATCTTGGCAAGAGCGACGTCACTTCGAGCTTCGGAACGGCAGGCTCGCTCGTAATCGTGATGGTGTGGGTCTATTACGCGTCGCAG
The DNA here is from genome assembly GCA_046595235.1 of Burkholderiales bacterium. GTDB lineage: Bacteria > Pseudomonadota > Gammaproteobacteria > Burkholderiales > SG8-41 > JAQGMV01. The sequence continues at coordinate 2,400 of JBKJPI010000226.1, forward strand.
ATCTTCCTCTTCGGCGCAGAGCTCACCCGCGTGTATGCGGAGACGCATGGGTCGCGGCAAGAGCAAACCAAAGACCGGCGCATCACCCCGTCCAGGACAGGCCGGAGACGCACTGATAGCGGCATGAGGGGATCTGCCAATCCCGCGTAGTTACTCGCTTCCGAGTGTGCGTCGCCCCTTCTTTTCAGCCGCAGTGCGTACCGTCAGAATCGGCCTTTGGCACGACGGTTGCTTTTACTCGCAGCCGGCCTGCGGGGATGGCGTTGTTCAACTGCAATGCGCTAAGGGATAGAAAAAATGGACTCCAATTTCGTCGATTCATTCCAAAATACGCTTGCCACGCATCTACCAGGGATTTTGGGAGCGGTCCTGATCCTGATCGTCGGGTGGCTCATCGCGGTCATCGCCCGCGCCGCCACGCGCAAGGCCCTTGGCGCCATGCATCTCAACCGCCGGATCAACGAAAGCACGCAACAGCCGATGGACATGGAGAAAGGTGTCTCCATCGGTGTCTTCTGGGTAATCATCCTGATCACGCTGATCGGCGTGTTCAATTCACTCCAGCTCGACAGTGCATCGCGGCCGTTCGACGCACTGCTCGTGCAGGTGTTCAGCTATCTCCCGCGGATCGCTGCCGCAGTCCTTCTGCTTGTGGTTGCCTGGGTCATCGCAAGTGCGGTGCGCACGCTCGTTACCCGCGCGCTGGCCGCCACAACGTGGGACGAACGGCTCAGCCGCGAAGCGGGCATGCAGTCGATGAGCAGCAGCGTGGGAAACGTGCTGTTCTGGCTCGTCATTCTGCTGTTCATCCCGGCGATCGTCGGCACGCTCGACCTTGGCGGCCTGCTATCGCCGGTTCGCGGCATGCTCGACAAAACGCTGAGCTTCCTCCCGAACGTCTTCGCAGCCCTGGTGATGGGTTTCATCGGGTGGCTCATCGCGAAACTGCTGCGCGCGCTCGTAACCAGCCTCCTCGCGGCCGGCGGCATCGACCGGCTTGGACAATCGGCCGGTCTCAATCAGACGGTGCGTTTGTCCCAGGTTGCCGGGACCCTCGTCTTTATTCTGGTTTTCGTCCCGGCGTTGATCGCGGCGCTCGACGCGCTGCAGATCGAGGCGATCTCCCGGCCTGCGACAGACATGCTGCAAATGATTCTCGCGGCGGTGCCTAACATCATTGCTGCCGCACTGATCCTCATCATCACGTATTTCGTGGCACGTTTCGCAGCCGCACTGCTGGCAAGCCTGCTCAGCGCCATCGGGTTCGACACCCTGCCGAGCAAGCTGGGGATGACTTATTTCAGCGCAGCGGTGACCCCCTCCGTCGTCGTAGGCCGGGTGGTGGTTTTTTTCGCGATGCTCTTCGCCACGGTCGAGGCCGCGAACCGCCTCGGCTTCACTCAGGTGAGAGACGTCGTGACGGCCTTCATCGAGTTCGGCGGCGATGTGCTGCTCGGCGCGGTGATACTCGTGATCGGGTTCTGGCTTGCAAACTTCGTCTTCGAACAGATTCGCCGCGCATCGGGAGGCGGCAGCGCTGTCGCACGCATCGCACGCTATGCGATTCTGGGTCTTGTGATCGCCATGGGGCTGCGTGCGATGGGTATCGCCGACGACATCGTGAATCTCGCGTTCGGCCTGACGCTGGGCGCGGTCGCAGTGGCCATCGCACTTTCCTTCGGCCTTGGCGGGCGCGAAGCTGCCGGCAGGCAGATGGAGTACTGGCTTTCGAAGCTCCGCGGCGACTCCGGTTCCCCGGAGTCGCCCGGCAGCAGCATCGTAAAGCCGAAAGACGTCGGATAACGTCGCAAAGTGCGCCCCTACTTTGCGCCGGAACGGCAGTTTGAACTGAATCGCGGGCCAAGCCCGCC
>JBKJPI010000322.1:0-5400 GCA_046595235.1 Burkholderiales bacterium
GAGCGGGCGCGCTTCGGGGTCACCGAAGACGACATCGCCCGGGGTCTTAGCGATGCAAAATGGCGCGAATTCATGACGTTCCAGATCGAACGCACCCGCGCACTTCTCTTTTCCGGCGCGCCGCTGGGACGCGCGCTGAAGGGCCGAATCGGGCTCGAGCTGCGGATGATCGTTGCCGGCGGCGCGCGCATTCTCGAAAAGATCGAGCGGGTCGACGGGGACGTCTTCCATCGCCGGCCGGTGCTCAAGCCGTACGACTGGCCGCTCATGCTGATGCGCGCGCTTCGATGACGCCGCATCAATACTGCCAGAGCAAGGCCGCCCGGACCGGGCCGCGGATTTTACGAGCGCGGCCTTTCACAGCCGCTGCCGTCGTGCCATTGCGCCTCGGTCGATGACGCCCCATCAATACTGTCAAGCCAAGGCCGCGCAAAGCGGCTCGAGCTTTTACTACAGCTTTCTCTTCCTGCCCGAGGATCGGCGTCGTGCAATCACTGCGCTTTACGCCTTCTGCCGCGAAGTGGATGACGTCGTTGACGAGACCAGCGATGCCGGCGTTGCGCGCACGAAGCTCGTGTGGTGGCGCGAAGAGATCGAACGGGTTTTTCATGGGAAGCCGCAACATCCCGTTGCACTCGCGCTCCAGGAGGTCGTGGGACCTTACGGCCTCGAGGAAGCGCGTCTCCTCGAAGTTATCGAAGGGATGGCGATGGACTTGGAATACAACGCATACCCGGACTTCGAATCGCTGAAGGTGTATTGCCATCGCGTAGCCGGCGTGGTCGGAACGCTTTCTGCGAGAATCTTCGGCTACTCTGACGCGCGCACGCTCGCATATGCAGCGGACCTCGGGCTTGCATTCCAGCTCACCAACATCATTCGCGACGTTGGCGAGGACGCCCGGCGCAATCGCATCTACATTCCGCTGCACGAGCTCGCGGAGTTCGGCGTCACTTCGGAAGATATTTTTCAAGGGCGTGAAACCGAAGGCTTCCGAAAGTTGATGGAATTCCAGATCGCACGCGCGCGCAGCTTCTACGACAGTGCGTTCGCAAAGCTGCAGGCGGTCGATCGCAAAGCGCAGCGGCCCGGCCTGGTGATGGCCGCGATCTATCGCACACTGCTCGACGAAATCCACGATGACGGCGTTCACGTACTGAGCCGCCGCATCGCACTGACACCCATACGCAAGCTATGGATTGCGTGGAAGACCTGGCTCAAAGGCTAGAGCCTGGTATCCGCGCAGGTGAAAACCCCTTCCGCCCCCATGGGGAGTGGGAGCGTGAGGAGACTAAGAACACTATGGACCTGCAACTTAAAGACAAAACGGCGTTGGTCACCGGTGCAAGCATGGGCATCGGTCGCGCAATCGCGAAAGGGCTCGCAGCGGAAGGTGCAAAGATTGCCGTCGTCGCGCGCCGCCGCAATCTGCTCGAGGAGCTTGCGGCCGAGATCGAAGCCGATTGTGGCACGCGCCCCGCGGTGATATCGCTCGATGTGCTCGAGGACGGTGCGCCGAAGATGCTTGCGAACGCTGCGCGGGAAGCACTCGGACGTGTCGACATTCTCATGAACTCCGCGGGCGGGAGCCAGCCGCCCATCATGATCGACGCCCCGGATGAAGCGTGGGACTTCGCGATGACGCTCAACTTCGTACGCACACGCCAGCTGACGCATGCAATCCTTCCCGGCATGATCGCGCGGCAATGGGGGCGCATCGTAAATATCACCGGCAAATCGGAGCCTGACCACCTGATCGCCGCGACGCCATCGAAAGCGGCTGTGCACGCCTGGTCGAAAGGACTTTCACGCGAAATCGGGAAACACGGCATCACGATCAATTGCATACCGCCGGGGCGAATCATGAGCGAGCAGATCAGGCGCAAGTACTCGGATGAGTTTCGCGCCGAGCAGTCCGCTAAAGAAATACCGGTAGGTCGCTACGGTGAGCCGCACGAGCTCGCGGCGCTTGCGGTCTTTCTCGCATCACCTGTTGCGTGCTACATCACGGGCGCGGTTCTGCCGGTAGATGGCGGGTTACGACGCTACGCGTTTTAGCGCGGCTATAATCCACTTCGTCGACTCGACGCGTCATAAGGAAGAACGCCATGCAAACCTCCATTCCATGCGTCGTCATGCGCGGCGGCACGTCGCGCGGTCCTTTTTTCCTGCTCTCGGATTTGCCCACGGACGTCGCCAGCCGAGACGCGGTGCTACTCGCGGCCATGGGTTCGCCACATCACTATCAGGTGGACGGTATCGGCGGTTCGATATCGCTGACGAGCAAGGTTGCGATCATCTCGCGATCTAAACAGCCAGGGGTCGACGTCGATTATCTTTTTGCCCAGGTGTCAGTGAACGAAGCACTCGTCGACACCAAGCCCAACTGCGGCAACATGCTCGTCGCCGTTGCGCCTTTCGCCATCGAGGCCGGACTGGTGCCCGCGAAGCATCCCGAAACGACCGTTCGCATCTACAACGTCAATACGAAGTCCATCGTGGTGTCGATCGTGCAGACGCCGAACGGCGAAGTTAATTACGCCGGCGATGCGGAGATTGACGGCGTTGCAGGCACTGCGGCGCCTGTAAAGATCAATTTCGAAAGCGCGATCGGCGCCGTCACGGGCAAACTCCTGCCGACTGGTAAGCCGCTCGACGTTATCGACGGAATTGAAGTGAGCTGCGTGGACGCGGCGATGCCCGTAGTCCTCATGCGCGCAGAGCAGTTCGGCAAGACCGGCCATGAGACCGCTGCAGAGCTCGATGCGGACAAGGCGCTCTTCGCCGCGATGGAATCCATACGCCGCAAAGCCGGCGTGCTCATGGGGATGGGCGATGTGTCAAAGCTCGTCGTGCCGAAAATCGCCCTGCTTTCGAAGCCGCGCAAAGGCGGCACCATCACATCGCGCTTCTTCGTGCCCGACGCGTGCCACAAGGCGCACGCGGTGACTGGCACGGTATGCGTTGCCGCTGCGTGCGCGATTCCCGGAACGATCGCGGCGCAACTCGTGACGCTCCCCGCGCCGCCGCAGGGGGTGATTGAAATCGAGCATCCTTCCGGCAAGATCGCGATCGACCTCGACGTGGATTTCACGAACGGCAAGCAGGAGATGCGCCGCGCCGCGCTCATACGCACCGCCCGCCGCATCTTCGAGGGCCGCGTGTTCGTCCCCGAGCAGGTGTGGGCCGGGCCCGAGACCGTCGAAGACGAACGCGAAGCCGTGCGCGAAATCGCCTCCGCTTAGCATCCCTCCATGCAAGTAGCCGTCGTCGGGGGCGGCTATGCGGGTATGGCGGCCGCGGTCACGCTCGCGCAGGCGGGCGTGCCGGTCACCGTTTACGAAGCGGCGCCGCAGCTCGGCGGCAGGGCGCGACGCGTGACGGTCAACGACGTTGCGCTCGACAACGGTCTTCATATTCTGCTGGGCGCGTACAGCGAGACGCTGCGTCTCGTAAATCTCGTTGCAGCCGCGCCCACGCAAGCCCTCACGCGCATTCCTCTGCAGTGGAAGATCCACGATCGCTTCAGTATTAAGGCGCCGCGCCTCCCTGCTCCACTGCATCTAATCATCGCGCTTCTCACTGCACGCGGCGTATGTTGGAGCGAGCGTTTCGCGGCTCTGCGCTTCATGCGCAATATGCGCGCGCAAGCGTTTCGCCTCGAAAGGGATGTCAGTGTCAGCGAGCTCCTCGCAAGCCACGCACAAGGTTCGAACTTCGTGCGCTATCTCTGGGAGCCTTTGTGCGTCGCCGCGCTCAATACACCTCCGGCGCGAGCATCGGCTCAGACATTCCTGACCGTGCTGCGTGACGGACTCGACGCAGATCGAGCGTCCAGTGATCTGCTGTTGGCGAGGCACGACCTGTCAGCACTGTTCCCGGACCCTGCCGCCACCTACGTGCGTGCGCGAGGCGGCACAGTAACCACAGGCTGCAGCGTCGACTCAATCGGGCCGCTCGAGAATCGCGTTGCCATCACTGCACGTGAGACGACGACACCATTCGATCATGTGATCTGCGCGGTTTCGCCCCATCGCACAGCGGCGCTCCTTGCTTCGTTTCCAGCGCTTGGCGAAACGATCGCCGTGCTCGGACGCTTTCGCTATCAGCCGATCTATTCGGTTTATCTTCAGTTCGCAGAACCGGTTCCACTGCCCACGCCAATGCTCGGCATGGCGGGCCAGGCGCAGTGGCTTTTCGATCGCGAGGCGATCTGCGGTCAGCGCGGGCTCCTCGCCGCGGTCATCAGCGCAGAAGGCCCGCATCAGGACATGACGCAGGATGAGCTCGCGCGCTCGGTTCATCGTGAGATCGAGTCCGAGCTGGGTCCGCTGCCCGCGCTCGAGTGGCATCGCGTGATCGCCGAGAAGCGTGCGACGTTCGAGTGCACCGTCGGTCTCGAACGGCCATCGACAAGCACGCCACTCCCGAATCTTCATCTCGCCGGTGATTACACTGCAAGTGACTATCCCGCGACGATTGAAGCTGCAGTGCGAAGCGGCATGGCGGCCGCGAATCAGGTGCTGCAGCGGCAGTTATAATTGGCGTCGAAACTTACGTAAAGTTATTGAAGGGAGCACGCAGTGGCCGAACGCGAATCAATGGAGTACGACGTCGTCATCGTCGGCGCCGGCCCGGCGGGCCTTGCTGCGGCAATCCGCATCAAACAGCTGGCCGCAGCAAAGGGCGCGGAGATCGGCGTGTGCGTCCTCGAGAAAGGATCCGAAGTCGGCGCGCACATTCTCTCGGGCGCAGTGATCGACCCGCGCACGCTGAACGAGCTCATTCCTGACTGGCAGGCGCTCGGCGCGCCGCTCAACGCACCGGTTTCGGAAGACCGCTTTCTTTTTCTCACGCAAAGCGGCTCGCATCGCGTGCCCGAGCTCATGCTCCCATCGTGCTTCAAAAACCACGGCAACTATGTCGTGAGCCTGGGCAACGTCTGCCGCTGGCTGGGGCAGCAGGCCGAAGCGCTTGGCGTCGAGATTTTCCCCGGCTTTCCTGCGGCCGACGTGCTCTATAGCGACAACGGCGCGGTCAAAGGCGTGGTCACTGGAGACATGGGCGTCGATCGCGAGGGCAAACAGACGGACGCGTATCAGCCCGGCATGGAGCTGCACGGCAAGTACACCTTCTTCGCCGAAGGCTGCCGCGGCCACCTCGGGCGCCGCCTGCAGGACCGCTTTCGCTTGCGCGAAGGCGTCGATCCGCAGGTCTACGGCATCGGACTGAAAGAGCTGTGGGAGATCAAGCCGGAGCGCCACCAGACCGGTCTCGTCATACACACCGCGGGATGGCCGCTCGAAAGCGATACCTACGGCGGGTCGTTCTTCTATCACATGGAAGACAACCTCGTTGCCGTGGGCTTCGTGGTGGGGCTGGGTTACTCGAATCCGTATT
>JBKJPI010000342.1:0-11722 GCA_046595235.1 Burkholderiales bacterium
TCATCATCTCGGGCTTGGCGGGCTTCGGCTTCGCCTCGGGCTTCGGCTTCTCCGCCGGCTTCGCGGCAGGTGCCGGTGCGGGGGCGGGCGTCGGAGCAGGCTTCTTGACCAAGTCAGGATCGCACTCGGCGACTGCCAGTGCCGGCGTCCATTGGCTGGTGCGTACACACACGCCAGCGCCGATTGCGCGCACGATGCCCGGCTGGGCTTGCGTGTCAGTGAGGTAGCCGTCCAGCCTCCTTTCCCCTGTGGCCGCGGAGCCCGTGGCAGGCAACAGCGCCGTGCACGTGGCTACGGCTGCAAGCGTTAACCGAAATGCTGAACTCATTTTCTTGTTCCTCCTGATTTACGATGAAATACGGACCCGCTAAACGCTGGAATCAAAAGAGATTCTCCCCTTAAGATTCACTTAATATCACACGGACGACGGGATAAGCAAACATGCCGGAATCATATCATGCAAAGGTTTCGAAAATCCCCCGGACTGTTGCGAAAATGACACGCTTTCGCGCACTTCTTTCGTAACACCCCGACGTCGTTGCTTCGCTCGCATTATCGGGATCTCGGCCGACCTTATCGCCACATCGACCATCCGCATTGCGTGGAACGCGACCGTTGGGCCGCGGGGACCACAGCCCGTCTTATGTTCCCGTCCGTCATCGGCGCGGTCTCTTAAGCGGAAGCCGCGGTCCTCGCGTGCTGACGCTCCCCTTATTGGGGCAAGACGGTGAGCAACTTTTGCGCCCGCGTACTGGCGTCGTCGTGTATAACGCCTGCGCGCATGTGCTAACTCCATCGCGCGCAATGCTTTTTGCCTGGTGAGTGACGATGCGGCTGCAACGCCTTGCATGGTAAAATTGACACTTTTTAGTTCATACAAAACGGTCTTACCGTCACTCCCTAATGGATCAAGTCGCAAAAGAAACCCTGCCTGTCAGCCTCGAAGCCGAGATGCGGCGTTCTTATCTCGATTACGCGATGAGCGTAATCGTGGGCCGCGCGCTGCCGGACGTGCGCGACGGATTGAAGCCGGTGCACCGCCGCATTCTGTTCGCGATGTACGAATCCAATACGGTTTTCAATCGTCCGTACGTCAAATGCGCCCGTGTAGTGGGCGACGTACTCGGAAAATACCACCCGCACGGCGACTCGGCCACGTATGAAGCGCTGGTGCGCATGGCGCAGAATTTTTCGATGCGCTACATGCTCATCGACGGTCAGGGCAACTTCGGCTCGATCGATGGCGATTCCGCCGCCGCATATCGGTATACCGAGTGCCGGCTGGCGAAGATTACGTCCGACATGCTGGCCGATATCGACATGGAAACCGTCGATTTCGTGCCAAATTACGACGGCAAGGAGCGTGAGCCGGTCACGCTTCCGACGCGCGTCCCGAACCTTCTCGTTAATGGCTCGTCGGGCATCGCGGTCGGTATGGCGACCAACATACCGCCCCACAACCTGTCCGAAGTGATCGATGCGTGCCAGGCGCTGCTGAAAAATCCGCTGCTCACCATCGATGAGCTGATCGAGATCATTCCGGCGCCGGACTTTCCCACCAGAGGCGTGATTTATGGCGTTTCCGGGGTGCGGGAAGGCTATCGGACCGGCCGCGGGCGGATCGTCATGCGGGCCCGCACTCACTTCGAGGAAGCCGACAAGGGCGGCCGCATGTCGATCATCATCGACGAGCTGCCGTACCAGGTAAACAAGGCCAACCTCCTGATGCGCATCGGCGAGCTCGTGCGCGAGAAGCGGCTCGAAGGAATTTCGGATATCCGCGACGAGTCGGACAAAAGCGGCATGCGCGCAGTCATAGAATTGAAGCGCGGTGAAGTGCCCGACATCATCCTGAACCGGCTGTGGAAGGAAACGCAGCTCCAGGACACGTTCGGTATGAACATGGTCGCGCTGGTGGATGGCCAGCCGCGGCTTCTGAACCTCAAGCAGTTCCTTGAGGCGTTTCTGCGGCACCGGCGGGAAGTCGTCACGCGTCGCACCGTCTTCGAGCTGCGCAAGGCACGGGATCGCGGGCACATTCTGGAAGGCCTTGCGGTTGCGCTCTCTAACGTGGACGAGGTCATCGCGCTCATCAAGGCGTCAGCGACCCCGGCCGAAGCGAAGACGCAGTTGATGTCACGCGTCTGGCGCTCCGCGCTCGTCGAGGACATGCTGGCTCGCACGAACAATCCGCTGACGCGCCCTGAAGGCGTATCCGCCGAATTCGGCCTGCACGCAGACGGCTACAGGCTCTCCGACGTACAGGCTCAGCGCATTCTCGAAATGCGTCTGCAGAACCTCACGGCACTCGAGCAGGACAAGATCGTAGCCGAATACCGCGAGATGATGGACAAGATCGCAGACCTGCTGGATATCCTCTCGAACCCGGCACGTGTCAGCCGGATCATTTCGGACGAGCTCGTCGAAATCCGCAAGCAGTATGGCGACGAGCGCCGCAGTGAGATCGTGACGACGACGCAGGATCTCGGCATGATTGATTTTATTGCGCCTGAGGACGTCGTGGTGACGCTCTCCCACGGCGGCTATATGAAATCGCAGCCGCTCACCGATTACCGTGCGCAGAAGCGCGGCGGACGCGGACGCCAGGCCACAACGACGAAGGAAGACGATTTCGTCGAGCGCCTTTTCATTGCGAACACGCACGACTTCATCCTCTGCTTTTCGAACCGGGGGCGCGTGTATTGGCTCAAGGTGTACGAAGTGCCGCAGGGCAGCCGCACGTCGCGGGGCAAGCCGATCGTCAATCTCGTACCGCTGATGGAAAACGAGAAGATCACGGCCGTGCTTCCTGTGAAGGAGTTCGACGACTCGCACTTCGTTTTCATGGCGACCGCCGACGGGACGGTCAAGAAGACTGCGCTGTCGGCGTTTTCGCGTCCGATGGCGCGCGGCATCATCGCCGTGGATCTGTCCGATGGCGATTACCTGATCGGGGTTGCTTCGACCGACGGTACGCAGGACATCATGCTCTTCTCCGATGCCGGCAAAGCCGTGCGTTTTTCGGAGTCGGAGGTCCGCGCCATGGGTCGCACCGCCGCAGGCGTACGCGGCATGAGGCTCGCCCAGGGGCAGCAGGTGATCTCGATGATCGCCGCAGCGGACGAAACACTGTGCGTCCTCACGGCAACGCAAAATGGCTATGGCAAGCGCACCCAGATTTCCGAGTACACGCGCCATGGCCGGGGCACGCAGGGCATGATTGCGATCCAGTGCAGCGAGCGCAACGGCAAGCTGGTAACGGCGCAACTCGTGTCCGACCCCGACGAGATCGTGCTGATCACAACAGGCGGCGTCCTGATTCGCACGCGTGTGTCCGAGATCCGCGAAGCGGGGCGTTCGACACAAGGTGTGCGCCTCATAAATCTCGACGACAACGAGACGCTTGCCGGTCTCGTCAGGCTTCAGGACCCGCCGGAAGTTGCGAACGGCGATGTGGTCGAAGGCGTCCTGGCCGACGACGATCTGGTGGAAGGGGGTTCGCCTGCCGATGCCGCGTCTGACGAAAGCGCAGGTGACGCCGCGCCTGACGGTGACACACCGCGCGAACCGGACGCCTGAAATTCTTTTTCGACTGGAAACCTAATGGCACGCGTATTCAATTTCAGCGCCGGTCCGGCAATGCTGCCCGAGCCGGTTCTCGCGCAGGCTGCGCAGGAAATGCTCGACTGGCACGGCAGCGGCATGTCGGTGATGGAGATGAGTCATCGCGGCAAGGAGTTTGTTGCCATCCACGCCGCGGCGGAGGCTGACCTTCGCGAGCTTCTCGCCATCCCGAAGACCTACAAGGTGCTCTTCCTTCAGGGAGGCGCAGCGGCGCATACCGCGATGATTCCGATGAACCTTCTGCGCGGCAAAGCTGCGGCCGATTACGTGGACACCGGCCAGTGGTCGAAAAAATCGATCAGCGAAGGCAAGAAGTACTGCACGGTTAATGTCGCCGCGAGCTCGCAGGACGCAAAATATACCTACGTGCCGAAGCAGTCGCACTGGAAGCTCAACCCGGATGCAGCGTACGTGCATATCACGTCGAATGAGACGATCGGCGGCGTCGAGTTTCAATGGACGCCCGATACCGGCGACGTGCCGCTCGTAACCGATGCATCGTCGCATTTACTTTCGCGGCCCGTCGATGTAGCGCGTTACGGGCTCATCTATGGTGGTGCGCAGAAGAACATCGGCCCCGCGGGTCTTGTCATCGTGATCGTGCGGGAGGATCTGATCGGCAACGCGTTGCCGATCACGCCGACGGTGTTCGATTACAAGATCCAGGCGGACAACGATTCGATGTTCAACACACCGCCCACGTATGCGATCTACATAGCAGGGCTGGTTTTCGAGTGGCTGAAGCAGCTCGGGGGCCTTGCGAAAATGGAAGAGATCAATATCAGAAAGTCGAAGCTCATTTACGATTACCTCGATCAGACCGAGTTCTACCGTTCTCCGGTCGCGCCCGAGGACCGCTCCCGCATGAATATTCCGTTCACGCTGAAGAGTGACACGCTGGATGCGGATTTTCTGAAAGCGGCGGAAGCGCAAGGCCTGACGCAGCTCAAAGGCCATCGCTCGGTGGGCGGCATGCGTGCGTCGATCTACAACGCAATGCCGATGGAAGGTGTGGAGGCTCTGGTGCAGTTCATGCGCGAATTCGAGCGTCGGAATGGCTGAGTCTTTCCGGATCCTCACGCTCAACTCGATTTCGCCCCTCGGGTTATCGCGCTTCCCCGAAAACCGTTACAGCGTCGGTCCCACGACCGAGGCGCCCGATGCGATCCTCGTGCGATCGCAGGACATGCATGGCGCCGATATTCCGCGCCATGTGAAGGCGATCGGCCGCGCCGGTGCGGGCACCAACAACATCCCTGTCGCCGACATGACACGCCGCGGCGTCCCTGTTTTCAATGCACCGGGGGCCAATGCGAATGCGGTGAAAGAGCTGGTTCTTGCAGCGATGCTGATGGCTGCGCGCAATATCGTTCCCGCCGCGCGCTTTGTAGAAACGCTTACAGGTGATGACGCCAGGCTCCACACGCTCGTCGAGCAGGGCAAGAAAGACTTCGTAGGCACGGAGCTCCCGGGGCACACGCTGGGCGTCATCGGCCTTGGGAAGATCGGAAGCCTTGTCGCAGATGCCGCGATGAAGCTCGGCATGGACGTCGTTGGTTACGACCCGCACATCACCGTTGATGCGGCCTGGAGTCTGCCGTCACAGGTGCGCAAGGCGAACTCGATCGAAGAAGTCCTGAAGGGCAGCGACTACGTAACGCTTCATGCGCCGCTCATCGACTCGACGCGCAACATGATCGACGCGAAGCGCTTCGAAGTGATGAAAGAGGGCGCGATCCTGCTCAACTTCGCTCGCGACGGCCTCGTGGACGACGCGGCGGTCATGCAGGCGCTGACCGCGAAGCGCCTGCGCTGGTACATGTGCGACTTTCCCGCGGCGGCCTTGCAGGGGCATGCGCAGGTCCTCGCCTTACCGCATCTGGGCGCCTCGACCCGGGAAGCTGAAGATAACTGCGCCGTCATGGTGGTCGATCAGGTGCGGAACTTTCTCGAGCAAGGTAACATCGCCAACGCTGTCAATTTCCCCGATGCGTTGCTCGACCGCGAGGCGCCTTACCGCGTCGCAATTGCGAATGCAAACGTGCCCAACATGCTGGGGCAGATTTCGACAGCGATGGCCCACGCAGGCTTGAACATCCACGACATGCTCAATAAATCCAAAGGCGAGATGGCGTACACATTGGTGGATGTGGACAGCATTGTTCCCGAGGCACTGCTCGCCGAGCTCGCCCGGATCAAGGGTGTGCTCTCCGTGCGCTACCTTCCGCAGGAGTAGGTGGCAGCGCGCATGCGCCACGCGTGACCGAATTGTCTTCGAGCAGATGACTGACAAGCTCAAAAGCCTGCGAGAAAAAATCGACGCGATCGACGTCCGGCTCGTCAAGCTCCTGTCGAGCCGCGCCCGTCTCGCGCAAGAGGTCGGCCAGATCAAGAACGGCGCGGCTGTGTATCGGCCTGAGCGCGAAGCGCAGGTGTTGCGCCGTGTTGCCGGGATGAATCCCGGACCGCTTGCAGACCACGCGCTGCAGCGCGTGTACACCGAAATCATGTCGGCGTGCCGGGCGCTCGAAGATGAGATGACCGTGGCGTTCCTCGGGCCTGAAGGCACCTACAGCCAGGAGGCAGCGCTCAAGCACTTCGGCGGCATGGTGCCGCTTGCACCGTGCGGCTCGATTGACGAAGTCTTCAGAAAAGCAGAAAGCGGCGCTGTGGGTTACGCCGTGGTGCCGGTAGAGAATTCGACTGAAGGTGCGGTCGGCCGAACGCTCGATCTGCTTCTCGCCACGGAAGCGCGCGTGTGCGGAGAAGTCATGCTCCCGATCAGGCAGTGCCTCATGAGCAAGCGCGGCGGCATTAAGGCGGTGCGCAAAATCTATTCGCATACACAAAGCCTCGGGCAGTGCCAGCGCTGGCTCTCGCGCCAATTGCCGGATGCGGAACAGGTGGCGGTCGTAAGCAACGCTGAAGGCGCGCGCCTCGCCTCCAGGGAGCGCGGCGCGGCAGCGATCGCGAGCCGCGCGGCGGCAGCGCTTTACGGGCTCGAGCTTCTTGCCAAGAACATCGAAGACGAATCGAAAAACACGACGCGCTTCCTCGTACTCGGCGGTAATGACGCGGCGCCTTCAGGCAAGGACAAGACGTCGCTGATACTCGCCACGCGCAATACGCCGGGAGCGATCCACGAGCTACTCACGCCGCTCGCGTCGCATGGCGTCAGCATGACCAAGCTCGAGTCGAGACCCGCGCGAACAGGCCTCTGGGAATACGTGTTCTACGTCGACATCGACGGTCACCGGCAGGATGCGAACGTAGCGCGAGCGCTCGGTGTGCTCGAGCGAAAGGCTTCGCTCTTCAAAAACCTCGGCTCGTATCCGGCGGCGGTAGATCGGTGAGCGTCTGCGGTTCAGCGCCGGCGCACATCAAGTCGCTTGCGCCCTATCAACCGGGTAAGCCGATTTCAGAGCTTGCTCGCGAGATGGCTCTTGACGAAGCCGCCATCGTAAAGCTTGCATCGAATGAAAATCCACTGGGCGTGAGCCCGCTTGCGCGCGAAGCGATGCGCCAGGTGATCGATGATCTCGGCCGCTATCCTGACGGAAACGGGTTCGTTCTCAAGCAGGCGCTCGCGAGCAGATTCGGGGTCGCAGTCGATACCATCGTTCTCGGCAACGGTTCCAACGACGTTCTGGACATCGCTGCGCGCGCTTTCCTCACGCCGAATGATGAGGCGGTGTATTCACAGCATGCGTTCGCGGTCTATCCGCTTGCGGTGCAGGCCATCGGTGCGAAGGGTATTGAGGTGCCGGCGCGTGCTTATGGCCACGACCTCGACGCGATGCTGCGCGCGGTAAATTCGAAAACGCGCATTGTGTTCGTGGCGAATCCGAATAATCCAACGGGCACGTTCGTGCCGTGGACCCAGGTCGAATCATTTGTGGCCGCTCTGCCATCGCATTTGCTGATGGTGCTCGACGAAGCTTACAACGAGTATCTGCCTCACGAGGTGAGGACCGATACGCTTCAGTGGCTTCAACGCTACCCGAACCTTGTCATCACGCGCACCTTCTCTAAGATCTACGGTCTCGCGGGGCTCCGCGTCGGTTGCGCATTCGCGCATCGGGATGTGGCGGACCTCATGAATCGGGTGCGCGAGCCATTCAATGTGAACAGCATGGCGCTCGCAGGGGCCGCCGCAGCGCTCGACGATGAAGATTTCATTCGCCGCACGTTCGATCTGAATTCCGCCGGGATGAAGCAGCTCACGCAGGGGCTGACGGCGCTTCGACTCGAATTCATTCCGTCTTTCGGCAATTTCGTGAGCTTCCGCGTCCCCAACGCGGCGGGCGTGTTTCAGCGCCTGCTCGAGCGAGGCGTCATCGTACGTCCGATCGCGGGCTACGGCATGCCGGACTACCTGCGCGTCTCCACCGGACTCGAGGCCGAGAACGCGCGTTTTCTCGAAAGTCTGAAGCAGGCGATCGCGTGAGCTTCGACAGCCAACAGCGCGTCGTGGGTATCGGCAAGCTCGTTGTAATCGGGGTCGGGCTGATCGGTGGCTCATTCTCCCTGGCGCTGAAAAAAGCGGGCTTCGTGCAGCACGTGGTGGGCGTTGGACGTTCCCGCGCGAATCTCGATGCTGCCGTGAGCGGCGGCGTCATCGACGAGGCTGCGCGCGATGCGGTTGAAGCGGTTGCCAATGCTGATCTCGTGCTCATCGCCACGCCGGTCGGACAGATGCCGGAGGTTATGGCGCAGATTGCCCCGGCACTGCACGAGCGCACCGTCGTCACCGATGCCGGCAGCACCAAGCAGGATGTGATCGCATACGCCGCGCGCTTCCTGGGTCGGCACGTCGATCGGTTCGTCCCGGCCCACCCGATCGCAGGCATCGAAAAGAGCGGCGCGACGGCCGCATTTGCCGAACTGTATCGAGATCGTAACGTGATCCTCACGCAGAAAGTGGACATCGATAGCAGTGCGGTGAACCTTGTGCGTTCCGCATGGGAAGCGTGCGGCGCGCGCATCGTCGAGCTCGAGCCGCGGGAGCACGACGAGATTTTTGCGGCCGTGAGCCATCTGCCGCACGTCGTTGCGTTTGCGCTCGTGAGCATGCTCTCCAAGCGGCAGGACGCGGCAACGTTGCTGGGTTTCTCGGGCGGCGGCTTGCGTGACACTGTGCGCATTGCCGGGAGCTCGCCCGAGATGTGGCGCGACATCTGCATGGCGAACCGTGATGCGCTTATCGGCCTCCTCGACGATTACGTTCAGGAGCTCGAGCGTGCCCGCGCGGCGATTCACAGCGGCGACGGAAATGCGCTCGAAGGGATGTTCGAGCGCGCTCGCAGCGCGCGGCGACGCTGGATTCTCAAAGATCTGAGCTCGTCGTGAGCGTGCTGGAGCTCGAGCCTGTCGCGGCCGTTCGTGGCACTGTGCGCCTGCCAGGGTCCAAGAGCATTTCCAATCGTACGCTGCTGCTGGCGGCGCTCGCCGCAGGTGAAACATGTGTCCACGACGTACTCGACTCCGACGACACCCGGCATATGGTCGATGCACTTCGCCTGCTCGGCGCGCAAATCACCCTGGACGGCGCGAATGGGCTGCGTATACAAGGTGCCGGCGGCGCCTTTCCGGTCAAGGCGGCGGCGCTCTTCCTCGGCAACGCGGGAACCGCATTCAGGCCGCTGACCGCAGTGCTGGCACTGATGGGCGGCGATTACGCGCTCTCGGGCGTCCCGCGTATGAACGAACGGCCCATCGGCGATCTTGTCGAGGCTTTGCGAAGCATCGGCGCGCGGATCGAGTACAACGGCGTCGAAGGGTTTCCGCCGCTCACGATTCGCCCCGGCAACATCCAGGTTGATCGTGGGGTAAGGATTCGCGGTTCTGTTTCGAGCCAGTTCGTGAGCGGATTATTGATGGCGCTACCGCTCACGCGCCAGACGTGCAGCGTCGAGATCGAAGGCGAGCTCATTTCGAAGCCGTATGTCAACATCACGCTGAACACGATGGAGCGCTTCGGTGTCACGGTAACTCGGGATGGTCACCGTCGCTTCGAGATTCCGGCAGGTGCGCACTATTCGAGCCCCGGTGACATTCATGTTGAAGGCGATGCGTCGTCTGCGTCCTATTTTCTCGCAGCCGGTGCGATCAGCGGCCTTTACGGCGGCGGGCCGGTGCGCGTGGAAGGTGTGGGCCGCTCGAGCATTCAGGGTGACGTGCGCTTTGCCGAGGTTCTGGAGCGCATGGGTGCGCAGGTGAGGTTCGGCGACACATGGATCGAAAGCTGCGCAGGGGCCGAAGCGACTCGCACCCGTAAACTGAAAGCGCTAGACATCGATCTCAATCACATTCCGGATGCGGGAATGACCGCCGCAGTGGCGGCGCTCTTTGCCGACGGGACGACCACGCTTTGCAATATTGCAAGCTGGCGCGTGAAGGAAACCGATCGAATAGCCGCGATGGCAACGGAGCTTCGAAAGCTGGGCGCGACGGTCGAAGAGGGCGCAGATTACCTGCGGATTACGCCGCCCGCGGCAGGCCTCACGCCGAACGCGCTGATCGACACCTATGATGACCATCGCATCGCAATGTGTTTCTCACTGGTGGCGACCGGCGGCGTGCCTGTTCGCATCAACGACCCGGAGTGCGTGACGAAGACCTTTCCCGATTACTTCGATGTCTTGCGCTCGATCAGTCGGGAGACGGCGTGAGCCAGACGCCGCCCCCCGTGATCGCGATCGACGGCCCGTCGGCGTCCGGAAAGGGAACGGTGGCGCAGCACGTCGCACTCGCGCTCGGCTTTCAATTCCTGGATAGCGGGTCGCTATACCGGCTCGTCGCGCTCGCCGCCATGAACGCCCAGGTCAATCTCGACGATGTATCTGCGATCGCGCAAATCGCACTCGACCTCGATGCGAGCTTCAAAGGCGACACCGTGATGCTCGCGGGTGAGGACGTGACGCTTGCAATTCGAGAAGAGCGCGTGAGCGGCGCCGCTTCGAGGGTTGCGGCGGCGCCTGCGGTGCGCGAAGCGCTGCTG
Source organism: Burkholderiales bacterium (assembly GCA_046595235.1). Taxonomy (GTDB): domain Bacteria; phylum Pseudomonadota; class Gammaproteobacteria; order Burkholderiales; family SG8-41; genus JAQGMV01. The sequence goes on from JBKJPI010000342.1 coordinate 10,625, forward strand.
GAGCGTCAGCGCGAGTTCCGCGAGCCCCCCGGCCTGGTCGCCGATGGGCGGGATATGGGCTCCGTCGTTTTCCCGGACGCCATGCTCAAAATCTTCCTCACCGCGGACGCTGGCGAGCGGGCTCGGAGACGCTATAAGCAGTTGATGGAAAAAGGATTGAGTGCTAACATGAACGCCCTTTTGCAGGAGATTCGTGAGCGTGACGCGCGCGATAGCGCCCGTGCCGCCGCCCCCCTGCAGAAGTGCGCGGATGCCATCGAGCTCGATACGACGCAGTTGAGCGTCGAAGATGCCGTGGTACGGGTTCTCAGGCTTTACAAAATGACGGCATCCAAGGCTCCAGACGCACGATAGACCATGAGCACCCCGGCAGTACAAGCACCGTAGCAGGATCAGCACCATCGGCCCCCTGGCCATGGTTTTTCAACCCACCCGTCCCCCGGACGGAACACCCGACCCCCTGAATTCTCAATGATGAATACTTCTACCGCGGTTTCTGCGCCTGTCGAAAGCTTTGCAGCACTGTTCGAGGAAAGCCTGTCCCGCAAGGAAATGCGGCTCGGCGAGATCATCACCGCCGAAGTCGTGCGCGTCGACGACAACTTCGTAGTCGTCAATGCCGGCCTCAAGTCTGAAAGCTATATCGCGGTCGAAGAATTTCGCAACGACCGCGGCGAGGTCGAGGCAAAGCCCGGTGACTTTGTCAGCGTTGCAATCGAATCCCTCGAAGACGGCCACGGCGAAACCCGCCTGTCGCGAGACAAGGCGAAGCGCCTCGCCGCCTGGCATGAGCTCGAGGACGCCCTGGAAAAAGGCACGGTCGTGCAGGGCACGATCAATGGGAAAGTGAAGGGCGGCCTCACCGTCATGGTGAACGGCATCCGCGCCTTCCTGCCCGGCTCGCTCGTCGACATTCGTCCGGTGAAAGACACTTCGCCGTACGAGAACAAGCAGATGGATTTCAAGGTCATCAAGCTCGACCGCAAACGCAACAACGTTGTCGTCTCGCGCCGCGCCGTGCTCGAAGCGAACCAGGGCGAAGAGCGCCAGAAGCTGCTCGAGAACCTGCAGGAAGGCTCGGTCGTCAAGGGTATCGTG
>JBKJPI010000515.1:0-5879 GCA_046595235.1 Burkholderiales bacterium
CGGCTCGTCAGGTACCGGCTCGTCCGTACACATGTCGGGTGAAATGCTGAAGGTGATGGCCGGGCTCGATATGACGCATATCGCCTACAAGGGCAATCCCCAGGCGGTTACCGATCTCATGACGGGACAGATCGAGCTCATGATCACCAACATGCCGTCAGTCATCCCGTTCATCAAAGCCGGCAGGCTGCGTGCGCTCGCGGTGACGACGAAAGAACGCTCCGCGGCACTGCCCGGGCTTCCGACGATGCAGGAAGCGGGGATTCCAGGCTACGAGTCATCCGCGTGGTTCGGGCTGCTGGCGCCGGCAGCGACCCCGCGCGAAGTCATCGCGAGGACCAATAGCGAAGTGCAGCGCATACTCAAGCTGCCTGATGTGAAGCAGAATCTCGAGAGCCAGGGTGCCGAGCCCCTTTTCATGACGCCCGAGGAATTCGGCGCTTTCATCCGCAATGAAACGGCGAAATGGGCGAAGGTCGTGAAAGCGGCGGGCGTGCACGCGGATTGACAACATCATTGTTGTAGTCGACTGGAGCGCCACATGACGATGCTGAGCGTGATCGGATTGAGAGCGGGGGTTACGCTTGTGGTTGTCGCAGGCCTTGTGCTCACCCTGAGTGACGCGTCTGCGCAGACGCCCTATCCCAGCCGGCCGATCCGCCTCATCGTTCCTTATCCGCCCGGCGCAGGCACCGACTTCACCGGGCGCGAAGTCGGCGCGGTGTTCGCGAAAGCGCTCGGTCAGGCCGTCGTCATCGATAACCGGCCCGGCGCGGCTGCCACGCTGGGACACGCCATTGCCGCGAAGGCGCCGCCCGACGGTTACACGCTTCTGCTCGGCACGACTGGCGGTCTCGTGTCCGGTCCTGCGCTCCTGGGCTCGAAGATTCCATACGATCCGCTGAGGGATTTCGCAACGATCGGACTCGCCACGTATGTGCCCTATGCGCTCGCTGCCACCGCCAGCCTTCCCGTAACGAACGTCAAAGACGTGATCGCGCTGGCAAAGACTTCACCGCGGAAGCTGAACGTCGCATCGCCGGGCGTGGGAACTCCAAACCATATCGGAGCCGCGCAGCTGATGACGCTGACGGGTATCGAGCTCGTTCACGTGCCGTACAAGGGCAGCTCCCTTGCAGTTACCGATGTTGTCAGCGGTAACGTTCAGCTCATCGTAACGGGGTTGCTCCAGTTGCTGCCACTCGAGCGCGCAGGACGTCTGAAAATCCTCGGCGTGGGCCACACGCAGCGGCTGAAGGCGTATCCCGACATCCCGACGATTGCAGAGACGGTGCCGGGTTACTACAACACCGGCTGGTGGGGCATCGCCGCACCCATCGGCACGCCGAAGTCTATCGTCGACAGGCTGAACGGCATCATGAACAAGGCCCTTGCGACGCCCGATATGCTCCAGCGCTTCGAGAAAAACGGGCTTGAAGTTGCAACTTCCACGCCGCAGGGTTATCACGACCTCATCCGCTCTGACCTTCAGATGTGGAAGAAGCTCATCAAGGACGCGAAGATCAGCGTCGACGTATTGCCCTGAACACGTCGTAGCGCAGCGTGGTCAGGTGAGGCGCTTTGCGCGCCGCTCAGCCGCTTTTTTGTATAGAGCAATCAGCGGCGGCAGCACGAGCACCAGTACGCCGATCGCAAGAATGGTCCCCGAGATCGGCCGCGTGACGAACGAGGTGAGGTCGCCGCGGCTGATCATCATCGATTCGCGGAACGTGCGCTCCATTACGGGGCCGAGCACCAGCGCGAGCACGAGCGGCGCGGGGCTGTAATTCAGCTTCTCCATGAGGTAGCCGAGCATGCCGAAGCCGATCATCAGCGCGACATCGAATATCGAGTTGCTGACCGAATAGACGCCGATCACGCAGAGCAGCAGCACGAGCGGCATCAGTATGTGGAGCGGCGTTCTGATGATGTTCGCGAAAACTCCCGCCATCGGCAGGTTGAAAACGAGAAGCATGCAGTTGCCGATATACATGCTCGCAATCACGCCCCAGAAGAGATTGGCGTGCTGGCTGATCAGCGTCGGCCCGGGGCTGATGCCGTGGATCAGGAGCACGGCCATCACCATCGCCATCGCGGGAGTGAACGGAATGCCCAAGGCCATCAGCGGCACGTAAGCGCCGCCCACCGCGGCGTTGTTCGCAGCTTCGGGTCCGGCGACACCTTCGATCGCGCCCTTACCGAATTGACCGTGCCTGTCGAGCCTGCGCTCGACGTCATACGAGATCATCGTAGCGATCACCGGCGAAGGACCCGGAATGAGCCCCGTGAAGAAACCGATGAACGAACCGCGAATCATCGGCCACGTCGATCGCCGCCACTCGCTTCGCGTCGGCCACAACTCGCGCAGCCGCACCTTCTGCAACGTCACGCGGCGCATCCGCGTCTCGGCCGCGGCGAGCACCGACGCGACACCGAAGAGGCCCATCGCTGCAGGGAGGAAGTCGACGCCCTGTGCGAGCTCCTGCTGGCCGAATGTGTAGCGCATGTAACCCGCGACCGTCTCCATGCCGACTGTTCCGAGCGTGAGACCGAAGCTGATCATCATCAGCGAGCGCAGGAGATTTCCGCCTTGCAGCCGCGACATGATCAAGAGGCCTGACAGCGCGACCGCGAAATATTCCCAAGGCCCGAACTTCAGTGCCGCTTCGGCGAGTGTCGGCGCCATGAAGCTCAGGCCGAGCAGACTCAAAGTGCCTGCGATGAACGATCCCACCGCGGCCACGGACAATGCCGCCCCGGCGCGCCCGTTTCGCGCCATCTGGTAACCCTCGATCGTCGTGACGACCGATGCCGCTTCGCCCGGGATGTTGAGCAGGATCGACGTGGTCGAGCCGCCGTACATGGCGCCGAAATAGATACCGGCGAATAGGATCATTCCGGTGACGGGGTCGAGGCCGTAAGTGACCGAGAGCAGCAGCGCCATGGTGCCGAGCGGACCGATGCCGGGCAGGATGCCGATGATCGTCCCGATGACGGCGCCGAGAAAAGCGAACAGCAGATTGACCGGAGAGAGCGCGACTGCAAAGCCCTGAAGCAAACCGCTGAAGATATCCATCCGGGCTTTTAGTCCAGAAGCCCGGCGAGGATACCGAGTGGCAGCGGCACCTTCAGCCAGACAATGAAAACGACGTAGGCGATGATCGTCATCAGGAGCGACATCGCGAAGTTGCGCAGCCAGTTGGCGTACCCGAAAATTCGCACCGACGCCATCAGCAGTAGCGTGAGCGCAACCGGAAATCCGATCGGTTTCAATGCCGCCACATAGAGAATCAGCGCGGCGACGAGTAGCCACGCCTTGCCGTGCTCGATCCTGCCTTCTGCGGCCTGATCAGACTGATCGATGCTTGCGGCCGCTGGCGCCGCGGAGCAGAGGTTCTGCACGAGGCATGCTGCGGCGGTGGCGATAAGCGCTCCACCGACGAGCATGGGAAAAAGGCCCGGCCCCGGGCTGCCGAAGCCTCCGAGAGGCATCGACAGCGCCATCGCTTCATAGCCGACTCCGACGGCGAGGAAGACAGCGGCGAAGAGATTCTGGTAAAGCGTGTTCAAGGGAAGCGGGCGCTCACAGAACAGATTGAGATTGAGATTGTGATCGCGAGGCGCGCTGCGACGAAGCAGCACCGAACAGTGCGATCGCGCGCTGAATGACCCTCACCCATCCCTCTCCCTCACGAGGGAAAGGGCGGGGCTCCCTGTCGCCGCCGGCGCGGAGTGGCCAGGTTGAATGGCAACAAGCTACTTCGCCGGCGCCGGCGCCGGCGCCGGTGCCTGTGCTGTTGCGCCGAACTTGTCCCACAACGGGCGATACACCGCTTCCATCTTCTTGATCGACGCCGCGTACGCGTCAGGCCCTTGAAAATCCGAAGGGAAGGCCGTCTTCTCCGCATTCGCCTTGAACTCCGCGGAATCCATGACCTGCTTTACGGCATTTGAAAACGCGGTGACGATCTCCTTCGGCGTGCCCTTCGGGAAGGAAAAGCCGCGTGCCGAACCGCTGGTCACGTTGTAACCAAGCTCCTTGAACGTGGGCACGTCCGGGAGGTGCGGCGAGCGCGCGTCCGTCATGATTGCGAGCGCGCGGAGCTTTCCACCTTTGACTTGCGGATAGACGATACCGAGATTGTTGAACGACCCGTCGGTGTGACCTGCCAGCGCGGCCTGCCACGAGGGTCCGTCGCCTGAGAACGTGACGATGTTGAGCTTCACTTTCGCCGCTTCCTGATACATATGCACGGCGAACCAGTCGTCGCCCGGCGCGGAGGACACGCCTACGGAGACGGCGCCGGGCTTGTCGCGCGCGGCTTTCGCGAAATCGGCCATCGTCTTGATTGGGCTCTCGGTACGCACGATGAGGATCCCGGGATCGGTCACGACATTCGCAGTGAGAATCAGGTCCGAAAGACTGTAAGGCGTCTTCCGCACGACGACATTGATCGGAATCTGCGGCGTGGTGGTGATGCCGATGGTGTAGCCGTCAGGTTTCGCCTGCGAGAGCTCGGTCAGCGCGATGTCGGAGCCCGCGCCGGGCTTGTAGACGGGCACCAGCGTGGTCTTCAGAATCTTCTCGAGCTGCGGGCGCACCATGGTCAGCATCACATCACTGCCGCCACCGGGCGCGAAGCCGATCAGCACGTTGATGCTCTTGGTCGGGTAACTCGCGGCCTGTCCCCAGGCTGTCGAGGCGGTAACGCCGAGAGCGGTGGCTACGGTGACTGCGATGAATGCTTTCCTGCGTAACGAAAAAATCATGATTTCTCCTCACTTTTTCGAATGTCTTCGCTCCGGACCGCGCCTCGCGCGAAGTGATCCGGAAGTCATTTTTTTAACCGACTACGAATCGAACCGGTCGAGCACCGCGCCCGGGCCGCCCTCGAGCTTCACGTAATCCATTCCATCGAACACCTGCACGCCGTTAACCCAAACGCCTGCAACGCCGTGTGGCTTACGGATCATACGCGCGCCGCCACCTGGCAGGTCCGTCACGCGCGTAAGCGATGACAGCCCGACCTTCGCCGGATCGAACAGCAGCAGGTCCGCCCACGCACCGGGCTCGATGCGTCCGCGATCGGCAATCCTGAACTTAAGCGCGAGATCGTTCGTCAGCCTGCGCACCGCTTCCTCCAGTGTGAAGGTGCCGGTCTCGCGCACCCAGTGCGACAGAAAGTGGAGACCGAAACCGGCGTCGCAGAAGTACAGCAGGTGGGCGCCGGCATCGGACAGCGCGATAACGCCGGCCGGGTGTTTGAGCAGCGGCGCAACACCCCTGTCGTTGTTCTGGAAGAGCTTCGCGATGAACTGCGTTTCGAGCCCGCGATGCAGTGCGGTGTCGAAGAAAAAATCGAGCGGATCCTGACCGGCCTCGCGCGCAAGCTCCGAAATCGCACGGCCTTCGAGCTCGACCTTCGACCAGTCGCCGAAGAAGAGAATGCCGGGCTTCGGATTCGCGAGGTTGTCGCGGAAGCGCGCGCGAAACGCATGATTCGCATAAATCGCAGCGAGCGTCTCCGGTGTCGCGGCCTTCACGCCGTCGAACGCATCGTGGGAAAGGAGCAGATACGGATCGAGCAGCGAGAAATCGAACGACAGCGGTTGGCACGTGGTCTGGATGAACACTTCATGCCCGCGTGAATTCGCTTCGGCGCAGCGCTCGTAGTAAGTGCCGGCGCGCTCGGGCGCAGCGTCGTTGAACATCGTGAGCACGGTCGAAATGAACATCGGCCGTCCCGTCTCGGCGGCCATGGACTCCATAAACTCCGGCGTCGCGCGGGGCCCGGTCGCCATCATGAAAACGCCCTTACCGACATCACCGATCACACCGACGAGCGCGCGCAGCTCCGCGTCCGTAGCGATCGCCGAAG
>JBKJPI010000524.1:0-4476 GCA_046595235.1 Burkholderiales bacterium
TCTACCCGATGGCATGCGCGACCCCAGGCTTTACGAGCCGGTACCGCGAGGTCTGGAGGCAAAGATCAAGGCGCACCTCGACGAGCTGCGTGATCGCGATCGTACGGCGACGAAGAAGAAGGCCGACGACGGCGGGACGTGATCCCTCTCATTCTCCGCTCCCACAGCACGCTCGCAGCCAATCGTGCGAAGCATCCGCGCGTCCTTCGCAGGAGAGGCATGAAGATAAATATCTGAAAGTTCGCGATAATACGCGTTTCCCCGCAAGGCCCAGGATGCTCGACATTCAAAGACTACGCACCGATCTGGAAGGTGCTGCACGTACGTTGAGCCAGCGCGGTTTCACGTTCGATGCCGCGACATTCGAGTCTCTCGAACACCAGCGCAAGGCCATCCAGACCGAGACGCAGGAGCTTCAGCAGCGCCGCAACCAGCTCTCTAAAGAAATAGGACAGCTCAAGGCGAAAGGTGAGGACGCGGCCGCGCTGATGGCGCAGGTGCACGCGCAGGCCGACCGGCTCAAAGCACTCGAAGAAGAGCTCGCGGACCTTCAGGGAAAGCTGAATGAATTCCTGATGGTGGTGCCGAATCTGCCGCACGCTTCGGTGCCGCAGGGCGCGTCTTCAGACAATAACCAGGAGGTGCGTAAAGTCGGCACGCCGCGCGGATTCGATTTCCCCGTCAAGGACCACGTCGACCTGGGCGCTGGTCTCGGCATGCTCGATTTCGATTCGGCTGTGAAAATCGCCGGCGCGCGCTTCTCCGTCATGAAAGGCCCACTGGCGCGTCTTCACCGCGCGTTGGCGCAGCTCATGCTCGACGTTCACACCACCGAACACGGCTACACCGAAGTCTATGTGCCGTACATGGTGAATGCGGAATCGGCGAACGGCGTATCGAGTCTGAGCAAGTTCAAGGACGATCTCTTCAGGATCGAAGGGCGCGATCTGTATCTCATTCCGACGGCCGAATATCCCGTCACCAATCTTGTGCGCGGTGAAATCCTCCCGGCCGCGCAGCTTCCGATGAAATTCGTGTGTCATTCACCGTGCTTCCGCAGCGAAGCGGGCTCATACGGCAAAGACACGCGCGGGCTCATTCGGCAGCACCAGTTCGACAAGGTCGAGCTCGTGCAGATCATCCACCCGGAAAAATCGTATGAAGGTCTGGAAGAGCTCACCAGAAATGCGGAGACGATCCTGCAGAAGCTCGAGCTGCCTTACCGCGTGATGACCCTTTGCACCGGCGACATGGGTTTTTCAGCGGCCAAGACCTACGACATTGAAGTCTGGCTGCCGGGGCAGAATGCGTATCGCGAGATTTCATCGTGCAGCAACTTCGAATCTTTCCAGGCGAGGCGTATGCAGACGCGCTTTCGAAACGAAAAAAGTAAGACCGAGCTCGTGCATACGCTCAACGGTTCGGCTCTGGCAGTCGGACGCACGCTCGTCGCAATGCTGGAGAACCATCAGCGCGCCGACGGCGGAATCGACATTCCCGCCGCGCTGCAGCCGTATATGGGCGGGACGCAGGTGATCAGCGCCTCCGGTCGCTGAGGCATGCGTCACTTGCAGAGAGCATAGAGATGGCGCGCGTGCCGCTGATCCAGGAGAACGAGAGGGCAGAGCTCGCCGAACCGATTGCGCATTTAAAGGCAAGCCGTGGCGGAAGGCTCATCAACCTGTATCGCGTGCTGCTCCACAGTCCTGCGCTTGCGCTTGACTGGCTGCAATTCAACTCGAGCGTGCGCTTCCAGACGACGCTCTCCGCTTCTTTGCGCGAGCTCGTGATCCTGCGCGTGGCGATATTGAACGGCGCCGAATACCAGGTGCGAATCCACGGTCCGACCTACGCGCGCGCCGCCGGGCTCACGGAAGCGCAGATCGCAGCACTCGCGGACTGGAAGCCGGCGGAAGTTTTCACGCCGATGCAGCGCGCCGTGCTAGCCTATACCGACGCTATGACCCAAACCATCGACGTATCGGACGCGGTGCACGACGAGCTTGTGCGCCATGTCGATGACCGGCAGAAGGTTGAGCTCACCGTCTTGATTGGCGCGTACAACATGCACACGCGGGTCTCGCGTGCCTTGCAGATCGATCCCGAAAGCGCAGCGGAGAAACACTGAAGGATTCCTTGCGCCCCGTCATCGTTGTCGAAGATGATCCGTTCACGCGCATCATTGGTGTCGTGCTCGATCCGCGAACCAGCGCTGAGCGTCGTGCCGCGTTCGCCCGGTTCTTCGAGCACGATCTGCCTGACTTCGAGGGCTGGGCCGCAGAGCTCAGGCGCAAGGCGGGTGCACTTTATCCGGCGGAAGTGCGGCTCACGGTTTCGCCCGACGAATTCCATGCGGCGTTGCCAGGTGCCCACGCCGCGGTCGTAGAGTCGTTCAGGGTGGGACGCTTAGAGCTTGCGTTGGGACGCAACCTCAAGGTCGTGCAGAAATACGGCACCATCACCCGCGACATCGATGCTGATCTTTGTGCGAATAACGGCGTGACGTTACTGACGCTGCGCCGCCGCGCGAACATCGCCTGCGCTGAGCACGCTCTTGCCCTGATGCTGGCGCTGGCGAAAAAGCTTAATCAGCTCGACGGGCTGATCAGTGTGGAGCAGCTTACGGCGCACGGCTTTTCGCCTGCCGCGTTCGATCGCAGGCACACCGCCGGATCAGGATGGGCGCGGGTCAAGGGGCTGAAGATGCTGTACGGGGCGACGCTCGGCATCATCGGTCTTGGAGAAATCGGACGCGAGCTCGCGCTGCGCGCGAACGCGTGTGGCATGAAGGTTCTGTATCACCAGCGCCGGCGCCTGCCCGAAGCAGAAGAGCGGCACTGGAACGCAGAATACGCGTCGCTGGGCGCCTTACTGAGCGCTAGCGACTGGGTGTGCCCAGTGCTGCCGGGCACCCCGGCAACGCGGCATCTGATCGACCGCGCGCAGCTGGCGCAGATGAAGGCGGGTGCGTGCCTTGTGAATGTGGCGCGGGCCGACATTGTCGAGCGTGACGCGCTGCTCGATGCCCTGCGATCGGAACATCTCGGAGGCTTCGCGCTCGATCCGCTCTATGAGGAACCCGGCCGCCCGGACGACGAGCTGCTGAAATTCAGGAACGTCATCCTGACGCCACACACGGCCGCACAGCCGCGCTTCAACGCACTCAACGACATGGAGGAATTGATCGTCGGCCTCGCGGGGGTCCTGGACCGATGAATGTGAAATACCTCGTCACCGGTGCGCTGCTTGCCGCAACGCTCGCAGCAAATGCGCAAGGCGCAACTACGAGCGCATCGTCGTGGCCGACAAAACCATTGCGGCTGATCGTGCCCTTTCCGCCAGGAAGCTCGACAGACGCTGCGGCGCGCGCCGTCGGGGCGAGGCTCGCGATTTCACTCGGCCAGCAGGTCGTCATCGATAACCGTGCCGGCGCGAGCGGCAATATCGGTGCGCAGACTGCGGCGCGTTCTGCGCCGGACGGCTATACGCTTCTGCTCGGCACTGCGAGCACGCATGCGGTCGCTGTCAGTGTGCAACCCGATCTCAAATACGATCCGGTTGCCGATTTCGCGCCGGTGTCCCTCGTCGGCAGCTCGCCGTATGTGCTTGCCGTTCACCCGGGCGTCGCAGCGAACAACGTCAAGGAGCTGATTGCCGTTGCACGTGCCAGACCCGGGCAGCTGACGTACGGTTCAGCCGGGACGGCCAGTCTGGGCCACCTTGCCGGCGAGCTTTTCTCATCCATGGCGGGCGTGAAATTCAATCATGTGCCATATAAGAGCTCGGCGGCTGCCGTGTTCGATGTTCTGAGCGGACGCATCAATCTCCAGTTCGGCAGCATCGCTCCCACGCTGCCGCACATTCGAAGCGGGAAACTGCGGGCGCTGGCGGTGACAGGGGCTACGCGCCTCAGTGCCCTGCCCGAAGTGCCGACCGTCGCGGAACAGGCGCTTCCGGGTTTTGAGGTGTCACTGTGGATGGGCATTCTCGTGCCGGCTCGTACCTCCGACGCGATCGTCTCGCGTTTAAATCGCGAGATCACTGCGATTCTGAGCACGGCTGAAATGAAGGAGACCCTGAGCGGGCAAGGTGTCGAGGCCTCGCCCAGCACATCCAGTGCTTTCGGCAGCCGCATACGCGATGAGATCGCGAAGTGGGCTAAAGTCGTGAAGGTTGCCAACGTGCGCGCGGAGTAGCGCTCCCGCGCGCCGGCTTATTTACCGCTAGCACACCGCGCGAGTAGTTTTGAGCGCATCGTGCTGCTAAAATCCGCAGCCACGGAGAGGTGGCAGAGTGGTTGAATGTACCGGTCTCGAAAACCGGAATATGCGAAAGCGTATCGTGGGTTCGAATCCCACCCTCTCCGCCAGAATGTTCTCTAAGTCATTGTATTAGAATAAATAAAGAAACTGACTGACGCATCGCCCCCTTCCTCGCCCCCTAGTGAGATTGGGCTTCGTAGCGACCGTCACGTTC
>JBKJPI010000528.1:0-2932 GCA_046595235.1 Burkholderiales bacterium
TGCCGACAGTGCCCGAAGCGAGCTCAGTGCGGACCTCGTCGGCCGGCGCACTCTCACGGGCGGAGAGATTGATTACGTTAAATACGTTCGCGGGATCGGTAACGCGCTCGATAACACGCTGACCGGTCATTTCGGCGCCAACTGGCTCGAAGGCGGAAGTGGTAACGACCGGCTGCATGGCCGTCTCGGTGACGACGTGCTGAGGGGCGGGGCAGGCAATGACTTTCTGGATGGCGGAGAAGGCGTTGACCAGATGCTGGGCGGCGCTGGCGATGACACTTATGTCGTCAGCGACAGCGACTACAACCAGCCCATCGGAGTTTATTGGGGTGCAATCGAAGCCGCCAACGAGGGCAGCGATACCGTGCAGGCGTCCATCAGCTACGCGCTTGGACGAAACCTTGAAAAACTCGTGCTTACCGGCGCGGCCGCAATAGACGGATCCGGCAATGAGCTTTCGAACGCGTTGAGCGGCAACGCGGCGGCCAACTGGCTGAGTGGTGGAATAGGCGCAGATACGCTTCGCGGGGGTGCGGGCAGCGATTTGCTCAACGGCGGCGCAGATGCAGACATCATCGCTGGAGAGATGGGCAACGACGTGCTCGAAGGCATGGACGGTGACGATGCCCTCTCCGACAGCGACGGCAACAACGTGCTTAACGCGGGGGCGGGGACCGATACGCTGACCGGAAGCGGCGGCCGTGATCTGTTCATCGGCGGTTCCGGCAACGATACGATCACCACAGGAGCCGGCGCCGACATCATTGCTTTCAACCGCGGTGACGGACAGGATGTCGTAAACGCGAGCACCGGCACCGACAACACGCTCGCAATCGGCGGCGGAGTGCGCTATGCCGACATGTCTTTCACCAGGAGCACCAACGATCTCGTGCTGAACCTGGGTGGAAGCGGCGACAGGGTCACACTGAAGAATTGGTATACAGCGCCTGCTAACCGCAGCGTCCTGAACATGCAGGTGATCGCTGAGGCGATGGCGGATTTCGATGCAACGTCATCGAACAAACTCGTGAATAAGAAAGTGGCGAACTTTGATTTCGCCGGTCTTGCTGATTCCTTCGACGCAGCTGGGGCGCCGGCGAACTGGGCACTCATGAACCAGTTGCTGAACAAACACCTCAGTGGCAGCGATACGACGGCCCTCGGTGCCGACATCGCCTACGGCTACGGCCGCAAGGGCTCGCTCAGCAACATGGGGTTTGATTCCGTGCAGGGCATTCTCGCAAGCCCTTCGTTCGGGACCGCGGCCCAGAGTCTGCAGTCTTCGACAGCGCTGGATACGGGCCTTCGAAGGCTCGCCTAAGCCGTCACATCCTGCGCGTGTCGTAGGCCCAGTGAAGCAGTGCCTGACGCTGGCGCGGCCGGCACAGAAGGTCGCCGCGCTGACAATTCTTTTTGATCTGAGCGAGATGCCGGGTGACCGCGCGCCAGCGCCTCACCTGCCGCGCATCGTCGTCGCACCGGCGGCCCATATAGTACCGGCAATACCACTGGAACCAGCCGCGAGGATCATCCGCATGGATCCACCCTTTGCTGCGCCAGATTGAAAGCGGTTGCGATGCGTTGACGCCGAAGCAGTTGAGCGTCGCATCGTGACGCGTCGCGCAGAGCTTCGCGTTCTCGAACCAGTCACCCGGAAATTCGTCGGTGCAGTCGGTCATGTACTTGCCGCCGAACACGCCGACCTTGAGCATCTCTTTGGGCGAGAGCTCAGGCTTGAAATCGGGATGGAAATCGCGGCCGGGGGGCGCGGTCAGCGCGTAGGCATAGCCCTGCTGCATACGGTCGTTCACCAGCACGTGACGCGTCTTCATTCGTGCAGATATCCAGGTACCGGACACTGTTGTTCGGTTATACAAATGAAAAACGGGGCGCAGACATCGCGCCCCGTCTTCCGGCCCTGCGTTAGCGCGGCTTGTAAAAGACGTAGTCAGCCGAGTAATTCACCGTCTGCTTCGAACCTATGGTCGACATATCGCACGTCGACTTCGGCGCGACGCCGCCCACCGTATTCACGCGCTGGATATAACTGACGCCGTTGAACGGGCCGGTGCCGGTCGCGGGTGTGGTCTGCACGAGCTGGAGCGGGATTGCGCCCGACATTCCGGGTGCGACCGCGAGCTGCTTGCCTGTGATCTTGCTGCCTGCGTTGTGCTCCCACGTCGGCCCGCCGTAGTAGCGGCCGACGGTTCGGTCGTTTTCGTCCACGAGCCTTGCGTCGGGGCCCGCAAACACCCACTCATGGGCGCCCGCCGAATCTGCTTTTGCGCGGCATTCGTACGTCAGCAATCCAACGCCTTTCAGCATCATCGCGGGCCTGTGCCCTGCGGGTACCGCAACCGCCTGCGGCACGTCGGGGGCCGACATGGTGGTCGCGCAGGCCGCGAGCGATGAAACGAGAATGGCGGCGGCCATGGGCTTGAGTGAGATCTGCATGTCGGTTTTCCTTAAAGTTTGAACGTGTGGGTGCACCAGAGGGCGCGCCCTGAACACTCTGCGGTCGAGCGCGCGCTTTGTATGCAAGCCGTGTGCGCGGTGCGGCGATACAGCCGGGTCACTGATTAGCCTTTGTCCGGGCCGGACGCGCATCGGGTTTCATCAAAAGCATCTGCACGTCACCCAGGGCCCGCTCGGTGAAGCCCGCTTCGCAGTAGCACAGGTAGAACTGCCACATCCTGATGAACTCGTCGGTGTGGCCCAGAGCGCGGACGGCGTCTATGTTCGAAAAAAGATTTTCACGCCACAGGCGCAGGGTGTGCGCGTAATCGGCGCCGATGTCTTCGAGATCGCAAAGACGCATGTCGGTCGTGCGGACAACGGCGTCGGTGATGACGCCCACTGCCGGTATGCAGCATCCGGGAAAGATGTAGCGCCTGATGAAGTCGACCGAGTCGCGGGCGGCCACATAGCGCTG
>JBKJPI010000567.1:0-3002 GCA_046595235.1 Burkholderiales bacterium
TCAGCGCCGATGATTCCCTGCGCGCCCGCGCGATTGTCGACAACCCACGATTGGCCCAGGCTCTCCTGGAACTTGGGCGATATTGTGCGCGCGACGATATCGGTGCCGCCGCCCGCCGGGTAACCATCGATCACGCGAATCGGCTTCGCCGGATAGATTTGCGCCGGCGCGGGGCTGACAAACACTGCGGCGGCGATTCCTGAAAGCAATACAAGTCGGACACGGTGCATTTTGCGCACAGCCTATTCCTGGTTGGGTCGATTCTTGTAGCACGAGCTGCAGTACTGGCGGCTCGAATCTGCGATCTTTTACACCGCTGGCGCAGCCGTATGCCAGTCCGTCTCCTGTTGATACAGATGTGCAGCGCGGAACAACACCGCTTCCGCAAAAGGCCGGCCGACGAGTTGGAAAGCTAGCGGCAGGCCGTGCGATGAGAATCCGGCGGGTACCGACAGTGCCGGCAGCCCGAGGTAATTGATTGACCTCGTATTGCGCGTGATGCCGGCAACCAGGCCGCTCACATCGCCGGAGGCTTTGGGCTCCGTCTCAGCGATCGTGGGCGGCGCCATCGTCATGACAGGCGTGTGCAGGATGTCCACCCTGCCGAATACGTCGGTCATGAATTCGTTCAGGAAATGCGCACGCAGGTTGAGTGCTTCCAGATAAGCCGTCGCCGGGATCTGAAATCCGGGCTCGAGGCGCGCCCTCACATACAGCGAATAATCCTGCGGCCGTTCGCGCATCCACCTCCCGTGGCTTGCCGCCGCTTCTGATAGGGTGATCGTGTTCGAGAGCAACGCGGTCTTCCGCGGGTCGGGCACCGGCAGCTCGAGCACGCGTGCACCGAGCGAGCTCAGCACCGCAAGGCTCGCTGCCATGCAACGCTTTACCTCGTCGGTCGCATCGTCGTAGTAATGATTAGCCGGGACGCCGATCCTGAGACCTTTTATCCGGCTCCCGAGCGCCTTCTCGTAGTCGGGCACCGCCTGCGTGGCGCATGTCGGGTCGCGCGGGTCGGCACCCGCGATGACGCGCGTCATGCGCGCGCAATCGCGCACGGTGCGCGCGAGCGGGCCCACCGTGTCTTGCGACCACGAGCGGGGCATGACGCCGTAGCGGCTGATAAGGCCGTAGGTCGGTTTCAGGCCGACTACGCCGCACGCCGCCGCAGGCGTGCGGACGGACCCGCCCGTGTCGGATCCCAGTGAGCCGTAGCACGCGCGGCTGCCAACGGCCGCGCCAGACCCGCTGGATGAGCCGCCGGTAATGTGCGCGGGGTTCCATGGATTGCGGCAATGTCCCCAATGGTCGTTATGGCCGGTCGGATTCGCGGCGAACTCCGCCATGTTGAGACTCCCCAGCCAGATCGCGCCGGCGCCCGCGAGTCGCTCGACTGCAGTGGCCGTGACCGCAGGCCGGTAGTCGCGCAGGATTTTCGAGCCGCAGGTGGAAATTTCGCCGGCTCGGTAGTAGAGATCCTTGTGGGCGAGCGGCACGCCATGGAGGGGCCCGATCTTCGCGCGGCCCTGTTTCAGCACGCGGTCGGCTTTTCTGGCCGCAGCGATGGCTGCCTCCGCCTCGATTGCGATAAAGCAATTGAGCGCCGGCTGCACGCGTTCGGCGCGTTCCAGGCACGCCCGTGTGACCTCGAGAGAAGAGAAGCGCTTCCTGCGTACGCCGTCGGCGACCTCGAGGAGCGTGAGGTCGACGATCTCCGAGCTCACTATCCTTTTCCCCGACGGGCGCCCACCTGTTGCAGCAGCGCGATGAAGCGGGCCGGTTCGTCGTTGAAATCCAGGTTTGGCGCCGCCGTGGCGATCGCGGCCATAAGGCGCTCGAGATCCGCGGCCAGCTCTTTCGAGCGTGCCTCGGTCAGTGAGAGGCCATGCCGCTCGGATCGAGCGCGCAGCATGTGCGCGGTGTTTTCACCGTGCGAGCCCTTTCTCATCGCCGGCGCCCAGGGGAACGATCCCCATCCACCACTGCGGCTTGCCGCCGCCGGTCACGCACCCGAGCAGCTGAACGCGAGCCGCCGCGGACCGGTGCGACCGGCGGCAGTTCGAGAGCGGTCAACGCCGGCGACCAGCCGCCGGATGCGGATTGTCGAATGCGGCTGATGCCGGCGAGCTCGCGCTTTTAGCGCAGCATTTGAACTCGGCCTCGGCCCAGTTCTCGCGCCGCGCGGGAATCTCCACCAGTTTCAAAGCAGCCATACGGTCCCCAATATCGTATTGCATTGATCATCCGGGATTCGATCCGGGATGCGATCGTTGTACTTCAACTTATCCTCCCAGATCGAATCCCGGATGATCAATGCAATACGATATTGGGGACCGTATGGCTGCTTTGAAACTGGTAGAGATTCCCGCGCGGCGCGAGAACTGGGCCGAGGCCGAGTTCAAAGGCGGCGCTAAAAGCGTCCTCACGCTACGTAGCGGCCATATCCTCGTCGCGGACGAGCCGCCGGGCTTCGCCGGTGGAATGGGCGGGGAGAACTCGGGGCCGACGCCGACCGGCTTCCTGTGCGCCGCGCTCGCGTCGGACATCCCTTCGATGCTGAACCGCATCGCGACGGAGCTCGAGCTGGAGATCGTCTCCTTGCGGGCTCGGGTGCAAATCGCGTGGAACCCCCGCGGCATATCGGGCACGCCCGGCATCGAACCCACGCCTTTCGAAGCTGTGAGCGATATCTGGCTCGATATCGCAGCCGGCGAATCCGCAATCGCGCGTATGCGCGAAGCGTACGAGCGCCGCTGTCCGCTCTACAACATCATGCGCAAGGCCGGCTGCCGCATGATCGACAACTGGCACGTGGAGAAGCCGAAGCCGCGAAGCGCGGCGCCCCTCAATCGGCGTAAACGCCTGCGGCCTTGATCACCGGTGCCCATTTCGCGACTTCCGTCCGCAGATAACTGGCGAAATTCGCAGGCGTAGCGCGATCCTGAGTTACGGGCTGCGCGCCGAACTCATCGAGACGCTTGAGAAACGCTGGGTCTTTCAGC
>JBKJPI010000624.1:0-2786 GCA_046595235.1 Burkholderiales bacterium
ACACAAGCTAACCGTGAGATTCGCCGCGAGTCCGGTCGTGATCAAACAGATCGAAGCCGGTGAACCTTTCGATGTCGCTATCGCCGTTGTTGGCCCGATGAACGATGCGGCAAAGCAAGGATTTTTCCGGGCCGGCGAGCGCCCGGCCGTTGCCTCTGTTGGCTTGGGAGCGGCTGTACGAGCCGGCGCGCCAAAGCCGGACATGGGCTCGCCCGAAGCGTTCAAGCGAACGCTGGTCAATGCAAAGTCCGTCGCCATCCTGCCGGAAAGCGTCAACGGCAAACATTTCATTAGCGTGTTCGAGCGTCTTGGGATTAGCGAAGAGATGAAGGTCAAGACCAAGCCGCAGAAGGAACCGCCGCAAGTTGCGGAGGCCGTGGCCAACGGCGAGGCTGAGCTTGCGTTGCTTGTCAGCAATCTGTTGATCGGTGTCCCCGGTGTCGATTACGCCGGTTTGGTGCCACCTGAATTTCAGCAGACGCTGGTCTTTACGGCCGGGGTTGGGGCCAAGGCTAAGGAGCTGGAAGCCGCAACCGCGTTTATCAAACATCTGCGATTGCCTGCTACTGCTGCAGTTATCAAGGCGTACGGAATGGAAATCCCGTAGCCGAACCGGCTAAAGCTCGCATTACAGAATAAGGATGCTCAGATCACCATCGCTTGGGTTCTCTCCGAGCCGCGCCCAACCGGGCGACACCGAGCCGCCGCCGATATTTTCTCTACGTCCGGCTCGATCCATCTCTCAGTCTGCCTGCGATCCTGTCCGTCTCCGCAACGGATGATTCTTCTACCGGCCCCCGTTCGGTGCCGCCGCGTTCCAGGGTGCCCGCAACGTGGAAATGGACGTGGCTGACTTTCTGCCCGGCGGGCACACCGTTGTTCTGCCAGACGGCGATGCCGGGCGTTGAATAGGCACTGTGAATCGCATTTGCCGCTGCCCGCACAGCTTTGCCGAGCGATGCGGCCTCGGTGTCGGAAAGATCGAGAAGGGTTGGCGCATGCCTCAAGGGCACCACAAGCAGGTGCGGCTCGCCTCTTTGATGTCGTGTGACGAGCGTGGCCGTTTCGGATGTCCTGCTTAATATCGTGTACGGACGATCGCCCCGGATATACGCACAGAACACGCACGCCCCATCGTTCGGAAGCTCGATGTTCGACTTGTCAGTCACGATCGGCGCAAAGGCGATGAGGGGTTGGCGGTCGAAATCGTTAGCGGGCGGAGTGGCCGGCCAGTTTCACTTCGACCTTCTCGTCGTCGTAGAGTGAGGCGTAGTAGATGCGCAGAACCTCGAGCACTTCAGGGCGGCTGAATTCGGGCGGAACTTCGCTCCCCTCGGACAGCCACTTGCGAAGCTTCGTGCCGGACACGAGGAGCCGGTCCTTCTCGTCATGCGGGCAGGTGCGCGCCGAGGCCATGCCTTCGCAGCGATAGCACCAGAACGTCCAGTCGATGTTGAGCGGCTGCGTTTCCAGCGATCCGGGTGGAATTTCGTCGAAGATGTGCTGGGAATCGAAGGGCCCGTAATAGTTGCCGACGCCCGCATGGTCCCTGCCGAGGAGCTGGTGCGAGCAGCCGTAGTTCTGCCGGAACAGCGCGTGCAGCAGCGCCTCGCGCGGTCCGGCATAACGCATGTCGAGCGGATAACCCGCCTGCAACACGGTCCCGTCGACAAAGTATTTGCTGATCAGCGTCGAGATGGCGTGCATGCGCACGGGTGCGGGGATGTCGCCGGGTTTGAGCGCGCCGAGCAGCGAATGGACCAGCACGCCGTCGCAGATCTCGATCGCCACCTTCACCAGATACTCGTGCGACCGGTGCATCGGGTTTCGGGTCTGGAATGCCGCGACCTTCGACCATCCGAGACGCTCGAATTCGGCGCGAGTCTCGGCCGGCGTCATGTAGCGCGAACGGTAGCGCGCCTTGTAGCGCCCGTCGGAGAGCACTTTCAGCGGCCCGGCGAGATTCATTTCGCCTTGTGCCAGCACCATCTTCACGCCGGGATGTTCGGAGTCCGTCGTGCGAAACACCTTGAGGCATTCGTGTGCTTTGTCGATCGCGTACTTTTCGCGCACGTTCATCGTGGCGAGGACCTCTTCGGAGTCGGGATCGACGAGCGCGATGTCCGCACCCAGCGCGATCGCTTCAATCGCTGCGCGGTCGGCAGACAGTGTGATCGGAATGGGCCAGAAGAGCCCGCTCGCGGTATGGCAATCGTCGCAAACGCCGAGCCAGTCGGCATGCGTCATGAAACCCTCGAGCGGCGTGAATCCGCCGATGCCGAGCATCACGATGTCGCCCTTTTCGCGCGAGGTGACGCGAAGCCGCGGCAGCGATTTCGCACGATCGCGCTCAGCCTCGAGGGCGGTGCCGGTGAGCAGCAGGGGGTTGAGGTCTCCTCCACCGTGGGGGCGAACCAGGCCGGGCATGTCGCTGTCCTATGTCAGATAGAAACGCCGAGAATCAGCCATTGTGCAAACCGACCGCCCGACGGGCAAGCGGTAATTTCTGATTGCGCTATAAGGCGCGCTGATTCTCAGCCTCGATGAATGGACTCATAAGGAATTTCGGAACATCGAGCGCGGGACGTTCGCTAGAATATCCCGTTTAGCCGCACCCCCCGATGTCAGAAGTCTCCGAAGCAACCCTCGCCCAGCCGCTCGAAGTCAAGACTACAACCTGCTACATGTGCGCGTGCCGCTGCGGCATCCGCGTGCACCTGCGGGGTGGTGAAGTCCGGTACATAGATGGCAACCCCGCGCACCCGATCAACAAAGGCGTGATCTGC
>JBKJPI010000634.1:0-8339 GCA_046595235.1 Burkholderiales bacterium
TGAATCGCTGGCGAAGCCAGCCGATTCGAGCTTAAAACTGCAACGAAAAACCGACTGGTATGCCTACCACTGTTTCTTTGTGTTGAAAGAGCCACAAGGAAACAGTGGTAGGCATACCAGTCGGTTTTTCGTTGCAGTTTTAAGCTCGAATCGGCTGGCTTCGCCAGCGATTCAGTTCAAGTTGCAGTTGCGGCGCAAAGTAGGTGTGCACTTTGCGACGAGTTTCCATTAATGCCTTCATTCGAATATAAGGCTGTCGACAAGACCGGACGCCCGGCACGAGGCGGCCTTGAAGCGGTAAACGAAGCCGACCTCGAGCTTCGCCTGCGCAAGATGGGGCTCGACCTCATCACGTGCAAGAGCGTCGACCGGAAGCTCTCGCGGTTCACGGCCCGGGGGCGCATCACGCGCCAGGACCTCATCAACTTCTGCTTCGACATCGAGCAGATGAGCCGCTCCGGCATTCCGATGCTCGACGGCCTGCGCGATCTTCGCAACTCGATCGAAGGTCCGCGCTTTCGCGAAGTGCTCACCGTCATGATCGAGGACATGGAAGGCGGCAAAGTGCTCTCGCAGTGCATGGCGGGTCACCCCGAGACTTTCGACAAAGTTTTCGTAAGCCTCGTCGGCGCGGGGGAAGCGACGGGGCGGCTGCCGGAGGTTTTTCAAAGTCTTGGCGAGTCTCTCAAATGGCAGGACGAGCTCGCATCGCAGACTAAGCGACTCCTCATATATCCTGCGATGGTCATGCTCGTCGTCCTGGGCGTCGTCATATTCCTGCTCGTGTACCTCGTGCCGCAGGTAACGGCGCTCTTGAAAACGATGGGCATCCAGCTTCCCATCCAGACGCGGATTCTCATCGCCGCATCGAACCTCGTGCTCGCTTGGTGGCCGCTGCTTCTGGGATTGCCGCTGATCGGCGGCATCATCGCCACCATGGCGGTATCGCGCAGCCCGCGCATGCAGTACATGTGGGACAACGCAAAGCTTCGCCTCCCCGTCGTCGGCACGATTCTTCAGAAGATCATCCTCGCCCGCTTCGCGACCTTCTTCGCACTCATGTACGAATCAGGCATTACGGTGCTCGAAGCGATGCGCACGAGCGAGGCCATCGTCGGAAATCGGGTCATTGCCGACGGCCTTCAGCGCGTAGGCGCACAGGTCTCCGCCGGCGCCAGCCTGACCGAATGCTTTCACAACCTCGGCATTTTTCCGCCGCTTGTCATACGCATGCTGAGAGTAGGCGAGAACACCGGTGCGCTCGATGTGGCACTTCGCAACGTAAATTATTTCTATACGCGGGACGTTCGCGAGTCTGTGGACAAGGCGCTGAAGCTGCTCGAGCCTTCAATCACGCTCGGACTCGGCATCGTCCTCGCCCTCATCATGTGGTCTGTGTTGTCGCCGGTGTATGATGTTTTGGGCAAGCTCAAGTTCTGACGAATCGACCATGAGAACGAGCTATCAAGGTACATCCCACACTTTCGAACGGCACCGCGGGCCATGAGAGAGAAACTTCTCGTCTGTATCTCGGCGCAGCACGCCACTGCGGCGTACTGGACTGGCGGAAGGATGACGCAGGTCGAAGAGTTTGCGAATGACGAAAAGGGGCACGCCGCCTTTCGCGAATTTCTGACACCGCATCCGAGCGTTCCCGTATTCGTGATGGTCGACGCGGTGGAAGAGGACTACCGCTTCGAGACGATGCCCCACAGCTGGGGATCGGAGCGCGTGCAGATGGTCTCGCGCAAGCTGAAGCAGCATTACCGCAATACACCCTATATCGGCGCGTGGCTGCAGGGCCGGGAGGCCGGCAAGCGGCGGGACGATCGCTATCTTTTTTCAGCGCTCACCAATCCCGAAATTGTTTCGGACTGGCTGCGCGCCATCAGTGCGCAGGAGCTTCCTCTTGCCGCGATATACCTGCTGCCCATGGTCAGCGTGGGACTGCTCGAGCGGCTGCAGGTCAAAACGCCGAATCTGCTGATCGCGGCACAACACGCCGGCGGTCTGAGGCTTACCTTCTTTCGTGATCGGCAATTCCGTCTCAGCCGTCTGACGCGGGGCGATAGCTCCAAATCTGCAGACCCCGTGCGGCTCTTTGCGGGCGAGATCTCGAACACGCGCCTGTACCTCCATGCACTTCGCACCGCGACGCTCGACGAGCACCTGACGGTGCTCCTTCTCGACCGGAATGATGAGCTCGAGGAAGTCGCCATCACGATCCTGCAGGACAATCCAGCCCTCGATTGCGTGCGCGTAGGTCGGGCGGAGCTGGCAAGCCGGCTGGGGCTCGACCCGCAGCTGCTGGCGAAAACGCCGGACGCGATGTATCTGCATCTGCTCGCGCTGAAACCGCCGGCGGGCAACATAGCGCCTGCCACCGCGACAGTGGGTTACCTCCGCTACAGGGCGACCCGTGCGATCTACGCCGCGTGCGCCGGCATTGGCGCCCTTGCCGCCATCTGGGGCATTGCCAACGCCTGGCAGGCCTATGAAGTGAATGGCCAGGCGGCAGCGATCGCACAGCAGGTCGGCGCTCAGGACGCTCAGTATCAGCAGATCACCCGCCTCTTTCCGCCGGCCCCCACTACGGGCGCGAACATGAAGCGCAGCGTCGAAATTGCCCGCGCCATGCGGGACGCGCAACGCGATCCTGTCGGCCTGATGGCGCTGCTGTCGCAGGCGCTGCAGCCCAGCCCCAATCTAGTGCTGCGCGAGTTCGGCTGGCGATACGGCCTCGCGGCGATTGAGAAAGGCACCGAAGGCGCGACGGTCGTGCCAGCAGCAGCACTGCCGGGCGCCGCGCCGCCGGCGCGGCGGCAAAGCGCGTTCGTAAGTGGAGAGATACGGCCATTCCGCGGTGACTATCGTGCCGCGATCGACGCCATCAATTCGCTTGCCGGGCGGTTGCGGGCGTCACCTTCGATAGAGGAAGTCCGCGTTACAAAAATGCCGCTTAACGTCGACCCGAAAAGCGTCCTCTCCGGTAACACACTCGATTCGCGTTCAGCGTCCGGAACGGCGGAATTCGAGCTCGTCATTGTGCTGAAGCCCCGCGTATGACCCGCGAAGACATTGAAGCGCTTCGCGTCCCGCTCATCGTTCTCGCGGTGACCATTATGGCTGCCATTGGCGTCACGATGGTCTCCGGAGCCATTCTCGACAGCGCAAAGCGCACACTCGCCCAGCGTGAGACGCAGTTACGCGAAGCACGTCTGCGAATCCAGAATGCCGGTGAAGAGAAGGAAATGATCTCGAGCTACCTCGCGAGTTATCAGCAGCTCGGGAAAGCCGGCCTCGTTGGAGAGGAGCAGCGCATCAACTGGCTCGACAGCCTGCGCATGGCGAATGAAGAAGCGCGCACTTTCGGCGTGGATTACGACATCGGAACGCAAAAGCCATACGTCTACGCAGCGGAGTTCAACGCGGGCCAGCTGCTCCTGCAGGAGTCGGTCATGCAACTCAAGTTCCGCCTGCTGCACGAAGAGGACCTCCCGCGCTTCTTCAGTGCGCTGGGTCGCTACGGCGGCGGTGCCTTCAGCATCGATCAATGCACGATGCGCCGTGTGCGCGTAGGCGAGCTCGACAAGTCGCTTCAGCCGAATCTCTCAGCCGAGTGCGAAGTGCGCTGGCTCACGATCAGGCCACCTGCGGGCGCGGAGAAAAAAGGGTGAAGCGCCTAATGCTTTGCGTCGCCTTCCTGGCATCAGGTTCGGGCGCGTGGGCGGCTCAGCTCAGCCCGGAGAAGCTGCTACCTGTCCAGCCGATCGGACGTCTTTTCTTCACGCCCAGCGAGCGCGCGCAGCTCGACATGGCTCGCATACAGAAAAAACCTCCACCCGATGCAGTAGCAGCTGCGGCCACGCCGGAAGCGCCACCGCTGCCGCAAACAGTGACTTACGGCGGCATCGTACGGCGCAGCGATGGGAAAGCGATGCTATGGATCAACAATCGACTCGTCGAGGAAAAGGAAGCGCTTACCGGGCTCAATCTCAAAGGTAGAGTGCGGCCCGACGGAGCGGTTACGGTGCAGGTACCAAATACGGGCGGAAGCATC
Source organism: Burkholderiales bacterium (assembly GCA_046595235.1). Taxonomy (GTDB): domain Bacteria; phylum Pseudomonadota; class Gammaproteobacteria; order Burkholderiales; family SG8-41; genus JAQGMV01. Next base: position 4,061 of record JBKJPI010000634.1, read on the forward strand.
AACGTAAAGGTTGGACAGTCCGTGGAGCTGCAAACCGGCAAAGTCGGGGAAGCGAGAAAGCCGGAGCCCAAGCCGCCGGCCGAGGACACTCCTGCGACGGTTACCCAAGGGAACCCTGGCGCCGCACCGCCGCCGGCACAGTCCGAAGCGGCGCCGCCAGCAGCACCGGCAGCGGCGAAAGGGCCCGAGCCCGCGGTCAGCGACAGAAAACCGGAAGCATCCGGCAGCGTCGGGCTGAAGCTCGACATGGGCAGCGCCCGAAAGTAAGCGTTAGCTCCGCTCGCCGGGCCCAGCGACACCCATTCTCCTGATCGTTCTGCATTAAATCCGCCGCGGCGCATCTGCGGTTGAATGATTTCAGGCCGCTGCTAAGATTTGGCGTACGCCGAAGAAGCGGCATCATGAGCCGCCGCGCTGCCGAATTTACGGAGCGACTGTGCGACGAGCGATCGACACGCGCACTGCACGCGCGGCTCATGGTGGAGCCGGTGTCTTCGCGTACGCGCAGCGGCGTGCTTCGCGCGGTCAGGCCCTCCTCATACTCATCGGCATGCTGTCGATTGCGACCATGCTTCTCGTTTATGGCATGTCCACCGAGGCCGGCCGCGCCGTACGCGCCGACGCACGAACGCGCGCGGTCCTCGAAGAGGCGAGAAATGCGCTCATAGGCCGCGCGATTGCCGACGCAAGCCGTCCCGGCAGTCTGCCCTGCCCCGACGGCGACGATGATGGCAGCGCCGATCTCTTTGTCGGCTCGGCGTGTCCGACTTACATCGGGCGCCTGCCGTGGCGTTCGCTCGGTATCGGCGACCTGCGCGACGATGCCGGCGAGCGTTTGTGGTACGCGCTGTCGCCAGCCTTTCGGGATCACCCGTCCGCGCCGCCGCTCAACGCCGATACGCAAGGTTCGCTCACGCTGTACAGCAACAGCACCGCCCGTGTTGTAACGACACAGGGCATCGCCGCGGTTTTCGCGCCGGGCGCAGCTCTCGGGAATCAGCAGAGAGACAGCGTGATGGCGATTTGCGCTTCGAGCGCACGAAACGTTCCGCGGAATCGGTGCCCGACCAACTATCTCGACGCATCAGGCGTGGTGACCAACGCCGCTGCCGCAGGACCCTACATCGCGGCCGCGCCGGCCGATCTGTACAACGACAAGGTGACGATGATCGTCGCGGCGGACATGATGCCGCTGGTGGAGAGGCGGGTCGTCGTCGAGCTGCGCAACGCGCTGCTGGAGTACAGGAGCCGCGCGACGTGCGGCTGTTATCCCTGGGCTGACGCCGCCATGGACGGCACGAGTGACATTGGAGCGGGCAGAGGCCGCATTCCCGCACTCAGCGCGTTACCGCAGACCTGGTCGCCTGGTGTGTTGCCCGCGTACTTCCTCCGCAATGAGTGGTCGCGCGGAATTCACTACGCGGTCGCGCGTCAGGCGCTCGAAGGCGGCGGCGCAGCCTGCACGACGTGTACCGAGCGTAACCTCTCCCTCGACGGAACGGAAGGTTACGACGTCGTACTGATTGCTTCCGGGTACGCCGAGAAGAGTCGCACCAGTATGGCCTGGCGTGACTATATCGCCGATGCCGAGAATCGCGACGGCGACGATCGTTATGCAACTCCGCTTTCGCTCGAGCCCAGCCGCAACCGGATCTTCGCCGTGACAAGTCGCGGCGCCGGCTGCGCTGCAAGCGCGCGCGTGCTCATCGACAACCTGCCTTGCGCCCGTGCCGACAAGGCGCTGCGCCCGGCATGTGATTCGGCGAACGCTGCGCTGGCCACGTGTCGCTGCGCAGCTGACGCACGAGTCCTCGTGAGCGCTCCATGCGCAACTCACCTTGGCATAAAGGCATGCGAGATCGCAGTCACTCAACTTAAGGGGTGCACGTCATGAATGGCAACGCCGTCCCCACTCGTTCGACACGTCGTGCATCCGCCGGCTTCACGCTTCTGGAGCAGGCCGTCTCGCTTTCAGTCATCGCGCTCGTGCTCGGGAGTGTCATGGTGCCGCTGCAGACCCAGATCGAGAACAGGAAAATAGACGAGACGCGGCGCATGCTCGAGCTCGCTCAGGAAATGCTTCTCGGCTTTGCTGCGTTCAACGGTTATTTCCCGTGTCCGGCCGACGCCGCCAGCAATGGTCAGGAGCCGCTCGGCACGAATCACCTCACCGGCAGCTGCACGGTCAGCCACGGATTCCTCCCGGCTGCACTGCTCGGCTTCAAGCCCACCGACGGAAGTGGTTATGCCATCGACGCGTGGGAAAGCGCGAGCCAGCGCATTCGCTACGCCATCTCGACCCATACCGTTGGCGGCGTTTCGAATGCATTCACACGGACTAACGGTTTACGAAGCGTGCCGCTCGCAACGTATGGGGCAATGCCCCTTCTCTACGTCTGCCAAAGCGGGAATGGGGTCTCTGCGGTCGATTGCGGAACAGCGGTCACACTGGCTTCCAATGCGGTGGCGATCGTGTGGTCGGTGGGCGCGAACGGTAATAGCGGCGGCACGAGCGTGCACGAGGCGCAGAACCCGAATCCAAACGGCGGTAGCGCAGATGCCGTGTTCGTCAGCCGCGACCTGTCCAAGGTGGCGGGCAACGAGTTCGACGATCTCGTCGCGTGGATTCCAGTGACGACGCTCGTAAGCCGCCTTCTCGCGTCAGGGCAGATCACACCTGTTGCGCAAACCGCAATTTCCCCGGTCGCTGCCGGCGCCGCTCAGCGCTAGCGCCGGATGAACGTGCACACTGACTCGCTGCACGTGCGCGGCTTCACCATGATCGAAGTGGCAGTGGCATTGTTTCTGCTGGGTCTTCTCTTCGGCAGTGTCTTCCTGCCGCTTCAGTCGCAGCTCGAGACGAAAAAGCTCGAAGAGACGCAGCGCGTGCTCGATAAGGCGCGCGAGGCGCTGCTGGGTTACGCGGCTGCCCGCGGACACTTTCCCTGCCCTGCGTCGAGCGCGAGCGCCGGTCAGGAGCCGCCCGGAACAGACCATGCAACCGGCACCTGCCCCACTTACTTCGGGTTTCTTCCTGCCGCCGCGCTCGGTTTCCATGCAACTGACGGACACGGCTTTGCGGTGGATGCGTGGGGCACCGCCTCGAACAGAATTCGCTATGCGGTCGCGAGCTATTCGGCAGGTTCGGCCGAAAACGTGAACGCGTTCACGCGCGTTAACGGCATGAGAACCGCGGGCATATCCGCTCTCGGCGACGCCGCGCTTTCGCTCTTTCACGTCTGCGGAAGCGGCGTCGGCGTGTCGGCAGGTTTGAGCTGCGGCACCGCGACGACACTCGTCTCCACCACCCCGGTCGTGGTCTGGTCCGCCGGAGCGAATGCGGCGACCGGTGGCGCCAGCAAGCACGAAGCACAGAATCCGAACCCCCAGGGCGGCAGCAGCGACCGCATTTTTGTGAGCCGGACGCGTTCTAGCGGCGGCGCGGACGAGTTCGACGACGTGCTTACATGGATACCGATGCCCGTACTCATCTACCGTTTCGCAACAGCGGGTCAGCTCCCTTAGCAGCCGGTGGGCGGTGCTCGCCTTCGCTCGGGCCTCTCCGCCCTACGAACAGAAGGAAACCAAGGTTTCCCTCCGTAACCTCCTTACGCGGTAGAGGGCGAGTCCGACACGCTGCTAGAACCTGAGTGTTAGATTATCTGCATCAGGTGACCCCGATCACATGCCAACTGGCTAAAGGTGTGCGAACATCTTCGGCATGAGCGTTCAGCCTTCCGTCGTACGCGTCCGGGCAAGGCGTGTAATGCCGTTGAGGCAGCGTTCGGGCGAACGTGGGATCGCGATCCTCATTGCGCTCCTCCTCGTGCTCGGCGTCGGCATCGGTCTCGTCACTTCCGGCGTCGCGCGTACCATCCCGCTGCAGTTGCGCGCCGAGAACAAGGCTACGCTCGCGATGGCCGAGGCCAAGCAGGCATTGATCGGACGCGCGGTCGCAGACGACGACCGGCCGGGAAGCCTGCCCTGCCCGGACACGAACAACGACGGCAACGCTGAGGCGTTCAGTGTGCTCGGCGATTGCCCGAGCTACATCGGGCGTCTGCCCTGGAAAACGCTCGGCCTGCCGGATTTGCGCGATGAGCACGGGGAGCGCCTCTGGTATGCGCTGTCGCCGAAATACCGCGATCACATTCTGGGGCCGCCGATCAACAGCGACACGCCCGCCGTCGTTCCACTCGACCCATCGACAAACGAGCGCCTCGTCTACGCGAATACGCGCACGACCACGCTCGCGCCCAAGGCGGTGGCCGTAATCTTT
>JBKJPI010000083.1:0-8739 GCA_046595235.1 Burkholderiales bacterium
CTCGACGATTTTACCGAGCAGAGTGGCAAGATCAGTCTGGTTGCGAAGCATCTGTTCGGGAAAAACGACGGTGATCGCGTTGGTCGGACAGATCGACTGACATAAGCCGCAATACCAGCACTCGTCCGGATACGCGACAACAGGCAGCGTCAGGCGGTTGTCCTCCTCCTTGTAAATCAGGTCACCGGGGCAGATCCAGTCGCACAGATTGCAGCGGATGCACGTCTCGGGATCGATCTGGATCGGGTTGTGCACGGCTTTCGAGTCCATTTATCTGCTCACACTGTTTCCGCCGAACGCGCGAACGCGTCGGACAGTGGGCGTTCCGTTGAAAGCGTGCGCGTGACCGGTCCTTCCGGCCCTCGTTCCACGATCACGAATTTTCTCCAGTTGGTTTCGTCCGGCTTCGGGTGATCGAGCCGCCAGTGGGCAGAACCGGTGCGCGTTTCAGTCCGCGCGAGCGACGCCGTTGCCATTATCTCGGCGTTCAGGCGAATGTTCTTCGCTTCGTGCACGCGCATGAGGCCGTGGAGGTCGTCCGCTTTCATCTGCGGCTCCCGTTTCGCAAGTGCGTTCAGCGTCTCGAGCGCGAGCCTGAGGCCCTTGTCGGTACGTCGAACGCCGACATAATCGGTGACGGTCTGCCGGGTCGCGTCTTCAAAATCTTTCCACGGCATCCCGGCGGTCGACGTAAGGTGCTCCGACGCCTGTGCACGAACGCTTTCGACCGCACGCGCGTCGATCGCCGGCACCGTCGCACTCGACCCGCGGATGCGCGCGACCACGCCTTCGCCGGCGATGTGACCCAACACCGCCGCCCCGGAGATTCCTCCGCTCACGGTAGCGCAGTCACCCGCTGCGAACAGCGCTTCGACCGAGGTCTCGGCATTTGTATCGACCGCGAGGCCGCTCCCGCGGAAATACACGCCGCTCCTGCGGATGCTGAGCTCTGAAATCGAAACCTCGACCAGCTCTTCACGGAAGTTGACCCCTTTCTGCTGGTAGTAAGCCGGCAGGGTGTATCGATCGACCTGAAGCGTGTGCTCCATCCGGTCGAGCATGTCCTGGGGGAGATGACGGCAGTCGAGGTAGATCGGGCCATTACCGAGGAGGCACTCGTTGATCACGGCATCGGCAATGACTGCACGCCGCGCGTTCTCGCCTTTCAGGTCGTACTTGAACATGAAGCGCTCGCCGCTCCTGTTCACGAAATATGCGCCCAGACTCACAAGCGCATTGAGGCCCTGGCACGAGAAACCTTTCGGCGTGAGCGTCGCCTCGACCGATTCCATGTTCGCGAGTGCCGCACCCGCGTGATACCCCATCGCATGAGCGTCGCCGGTGTTGTATGGAATGTGCCAACTGTCGAAGGCAAGACCCGACGCATTTTGCGAGATGCGGTTCACGTCGCCCGCTGCGAGCACGACCGCTTTCGCGCGAATCGAGAACCATTCGCCGGTTCGGAAGTTGAAAGCGATCGCACCGTACGCGCGGTTGTCTTTCACCAGGAGCTGCACGACCATCGTCCGCATCAGCACCGTGGCCTTACCTTTGCGCACGCGCTCGCCAATGTGCTTCTTGAAATCCGTTCCGTCGAAGTTGATGTGATACGTGCCTGGAAGGCCGAACGAACGCAGGCGATAGTAATCTCCGGTCTGCCGGTCCTTGAAATCGACACCGAGCGATTCGATCTTTCGAAAGATGCGCGGCATCTCGTGAATCACGCGGCTCGCTACGGCCATGTCGACGATGTAGTCGGTAAGCTCCGGCACGTGCTTTAGCAGGAACTCAGGCGTGTCCCACTCCGGCCCGGTGTCCATCACCGTCAGATAGTGATCGACGCCGCACCCGATGCTGCCGCAATGGTCGAGCACCTTTCCCTTCTCACAGATGACGACCTTGAGGCCGGCCTCGAGTGCCGGGATCGCAGCCATGCTGCCTGCAACACCGCCGCCGACCACGAGCACGTCGGTCTCGAGGTGGATCCAGCTGCCCGGTTCCCCCGCGGGCGTCATTGAATCTCTTTCACCGCGGCTTTGAGGATCGGTCCGAGATTCGCGCTCGACTTCGTGAGCTGCTCGACGAGTTGCTGCTGCCTGGTGCCTTCCATCAAGGCTACGGGCCGCTCGGTTTTCTTCGCCTCTTCGAGGAGCGCCGGGTCGCTCAGCGCCGCGGCGATGGCTACGCGAAATGCAGCGACGGCCTGCGGGTCGGTCCCGGGTGGCGCAATATAGCTTCGATGCGTCTCGAGTATCGTCGCCAGCGCTCGCACCGTATCGCGTTTGGCCGCAGGTGCAATCTCGGTGATCACCGGTATCGTCGGGTAGTCGGGCGATTTGAGCGAATTCACCATGAGTATCGGGAGCTTGTCGCCGGAGCGTATAGGACCCAGCGACTCGCTCCAGCCGGTAATGTGGCCATCCCCGTCACCTTTGATGACCGCGAGCGAGGTATCTGCGTTGCCTTCGTAGCCGGTTACAGCCTTGAGCTTGAAGCCGAGCGCATCCGCAATCACGGCCATCGTGTAGAAGTCTTCGTCGGTGCCTTGAGAGGGATAAACGAACGGACGCTTGAGCTTCTGCACATCCTGGATCGATTTGATCGGCGACTTTCCTCCCACACACAGCACGCGCGGCTCGCTCGTCGCTCGGCCGAGATAGGCGAATTTGGTCGGATCGAACGTAGCCCCGGGGCTGCCTGCGAGGGGCGCGAGGATCAGTGTGGAGACGTTGCCGAAAAAAATATTGAGACCGTCAGGCTTTGCCCGCCAGACGTAGTTCGCCGCCTTGAGACCTCCGCCGCCCGGCATGTTCACAATGCGCACTTCTTTCGCGCCGCTGTACTTCTGAAGATAAGGCTGGATCAGCCGCGCGTAGCGGGTGTGCCCTCCGGATGGGCCACCCGCGACGTTGACGAGCATGATCTTGTCTTTGTAGTAGTCGAGCTTCTGGGCAGACGCTCGTCCGGCAATTCCAAATGTGACCGGCGCCATCAAACCTGCCAGCACCACCTTGCGACGCATCGTTTTCATCTCTGATCTCCTCGCGAGTCTGAATTATTGGAAACGCTCGACCACCGGCGCCAGCAGGCCATGGTACGGCTGGATCTGAAGGGCGAACACAAACATGAAATAGACCGACGCCGTGAAGACCGAGGTGTACACGATACCGATCAGCCAGGAATAGTGCCGTGACAGGACGAAATAGCCCCCGGTAAAGAGAAACACCGCTGGAATGATCCCGGCCACCATGATGAGCGCGATCAGCACGGCGACGATGCCGACGGCTCGCAGCTCCGCGCGCCACCCGGGAATGCGCTCTGCGGCCCCAGCGACGTCCTGCGGCGCCGTTGAGACGGGCATGACCGGCACGACCGGGCCGGCTGCAACCGGAAGAAGGTCGACCTGCAAATCGTCGGTCGGGCGCAGGTTCTGCCACAGGATCTGGATGATCGTGAGCACGATCCCGAAGATCGCGAGCGGCAGCGGGATCATGCGGGCGCGCGGCCCGAAATCCTGACACAGCCAGATAATGCCGCCGAACACGAGAAGCAGCACGACAGCGACGATGTTTTCCTGTGCAAGACGTGCCGAAGGTGCGCGCGTCATGCCGTCGCTCCCCGCGGAGCGAGTGCCTTGCGGCGGCGCCGGCTTCGCAGAAACGGCAGCGCCGATGTCACGATCACGAAGACGAGCAGCGCGAGCGCGATCGGGCGGTCGAGCAGAAAGTCATTGCCGTACAAGGTGAGCGAGATGTGCAGGTTTCGCTCGATCATGACGGCAAGCACCATTCCGATGACGAAGTTCGCACGCGAATAGCGATACTTGTCCATGATGTAGCCGAGCACACCAAACACTGCAGCAACGAGCACGTCTTCGATACGCCCGCGCACCGCGTAAGCGCCGACCACACACACCGAAAGCACCGTCGGCACCATCAGGTTCGCCTGCAGTCCGGGCAGGCGCGCAAGCCATGGTGTGATCGCGAGACCGATCACGGTCACTGCGATATTCGCAATGACGATGATCCACACCATGCTCCACACCAGGTCGAGATGCTTGGTCAGCATGTCGGGGCCCGGCACGATGCCAAGGCTCACGAAGGCGACGAGCAGGATCGCCATGCTTTCACCGCCCGGGATTCCGAACGCGAGCGTGGGCATGAGCCCGCCGCCTTCATTCGCGCCCATCGTCGCGTCCGGTGCGATGACCCCTTCGACCGCGCCCTTACCGAATCTCTCGGGTGTCTTCGAGGTCTGCACGGCCTGCGCGTACGCAGCGAGGCCCGCGACGCTCGCGCCGACGCCGGGCAGCACACCGATCCAGAGTCCGAGGAAACTCGACCGTACGATGAGCCACCAGTGCTCGAATGCATCGCGAACGCCGTGCCATACCGTGCTCACTTCGGTGACCAGGGTTCGATCGACGATCGGCGTGCCGCGGATGGCAAGCTTCATCATCTCCGACACCGCAAAAAGCCCGATCATCGCGACCGGAAACGAAATCCCGTCCATCAGAAACTCGTTACCGAACGTGAATCGCGGCGTTGCCGTGACGACGTCGGTGCCTATGAATGCGGTGAGCACGCCGAGAAGGCTCGCGATCAACCCTTTCATGAGCGAGCCTTCGCTGAAAGTCGCAATGACCGTAAGACCCCACAGCGCCATCATGAGATATTCACTCGGGCCCAGCGCGAGGATCACCGGGCGGATGAGCGGAATGCACAGCGCAAGAAAGATGGCGCCGATGATGCCGCCCAGCAATGCGCCGGTGGCCGATGCGGCGAGCGCGCGCTTCGCCTGTCCCTTTTGGGTCATTGGATAACCGTCGAAGCAGAGCGCGAGGCCTTTGGCGGACCCCGGCACGCTGAAAAGAATGCTCGTTACCGAATCGCCCCAGATCGTAGCGATATGAGCACCCAGCAGAAGTGCAAGCGTTGCGGCAGGCTGGTAGCCATAGGTAAACGGCAGGAGCAGCGCCATCGCGACAACGCCACCGAGCCCGGGAAGAATTCCGATGATGAGACCGTAGATGACGCCGATGAACAGGAACAACAGCGCCTGCGCCGTCAAGAGCGCACTCAGCCCGCTGACAATCGCCTCCACCATGCGTCTTTTCTCCGCTGCACTTTTTTTCCGGGCGCGTCGACGGGTTCTCGCGCACGGCGTCCTGCGTTCCTGACTGCTAAAGCATTACCGGGCGGTCCGGCAGCTCATCTGTATTCACGGCACCTGCCGGGAAGTGACTCGCGAGGAGTGCGCTCACGTCGCCGATGCCCGCCGCCACGCCCGCCTCATATTGCCTCGCACGGAATGCGTCTTCCATGCGCCGGCAGATCGCATCCCACTGCGCCTGCCCGATCAGCGCCGCGATGCCCCGATCTGCAACGATCTCGATGTGGTGGTCGACGAACTGGACGTAGATGAGGACACCGCTGTTCTCCGCGGTATCCCACACGCGCATCAGCGAGAAGACCTCCAGCGCACGGTCACGCGGCGTGAGGCCTCTCAGGATCGGCAGGAACTCCAACGCGCCCTCGACAGCAAAACGTATCTCGCCGCGATGTTGCGTCTCCGACGCCTTCACTGCGAGTTCGACGCGATCGAGCGCAACCCGGGGGAAAGCGCTGCGCACCGTCCACGGCGGCGCAAAAAGATGTTTAAGCGCGCGTGCGAAGCTCATGATCGTTGAATGGTCTTACGAAAGGCGCGCTTCATCATTACCAGCGCCCCGATGCGCCGCCGCCGCCAAAGCCGCCACCGCCGCCGCCGAATCCACCGCCGCCACCGCCGCTCCACCCGCCGCCGCCTGGAAACCCACCCGTCCACCCGCCCCGCCCGCCGCGCCCGAGTCCGCCCAGGCCGCCCATGCCGCCCATGCCGCCCATCATGCTCAAGACGAGCGCGACGATTGCGACGATCACGGCCGCGCCGATCGACCCCAGCATGATCCAGCCGGCGGCACCGCCGATCAAGCCGATGACGCCTGAACCCGCTACGCGGCCGAACATCGCACGAATGATCCCGCCAACGACGAACACAAGGATGAAACCGACCATGAGAAAGCTTTCGAGTCCACCGCCCGACGCGGTGCGCGGGGCGCCGGTGCGGCCGCGAGCCGGCGCCGGCAGCGGCTCACCCTCGATCACGGACATCATGTGCGTGACACCGGCATCGATACCGCCGAAATAATCACCCTGCTTGAAGCGCGGCACGATGTGCTCCTCCACGATTCGTTTACCGACTGCGTCAGGCAGCGCGCCTTCGAGACCGTAGCCCGTCTCTATGCGCAGCGCGCGATCTTTGAGGGCGACGATCAGTATTGCGCCATCGTCGACACCCTTGCGACCGATCTTCCACTGCTCGCCAACGCGAATGCCGAACTGCTCGATCGTGTCGGGTTCAGTGGTGTGAACGAGCAGCACCGCAATCTGGCTGCCCTTGCGCTTTTCGAAGGCAGCGAGGCGCTCTTCGAGCGCGCCGCGCTGCTGCGCCGTCAGCGTGCTCGTCAGGTCGGTTACGCGGGAGGTCAGCGGCGGAACCCCCACCTGAGCGGCAGCCGCAAACGCGCAACACACGAAGATCGCGGCGAGGGCTGCACGCCGCAGCACGGAATACATCAAACCGCTATTTCCCGGGTAATGGGTACTCTCCGCCGGCGCTGGGCGGCAAACCCGGCCGCGGCGATTCGCTTCGATCGCGCGACGGCGCCGCGGGCGCGCCGAAATCGACCGTCGGCGGCCGTGAGATTTCCTTTTCATTCTCGACGGTGAACTGGGGCTTTTGCTTGTGACCGAACATCATTGCGGTCAGGTTCGTGGGGAACGAACGCACGGTCGTGTTGTATTCCTGCACCGCTTTGATGAACCGATTGCGCGCGACGGTGATTCGGTTTTCAGTGCCTTCGAGCTGCGCCTGCAGATCCCGGAAGTTCGCGTCGGATTTGAGCTGTGGATAGTTCTCCGAAACGACCAGAAGGCGCGAGAGCGCGCCCGACAGCTCCCCCTGTGCGGCCTGAAATCGCGCAAACGCCTGCGGATCGGCAAGGAGCTCCGGTGTCGCCTGTATGCTTCCGACCTTCGCGCGTGCGTTGGTCACGCCGAGCAGAACGTCGCGCTCCTGCGCAGCGTAGCCTTTGACCGTGTTGACGAGGTTGGGAATGAGATCGGCGCGACGCTGGTACTGATTCACCACCTCCGACCATGACGCTTTTACCTGCTCGTCGAGGGACTGCAGCGCGTTGTAACCGCAACCGGTCAGTAGCAGCAGGCTCGCACAGGCGGCCCACTTCGAAAGGCGTTCCAACATGTCGTCGTCTCCTGAATTTGATGGCGCTTTACTTAGTGCGGCGCTCGCCTTCAGCTCGGGCCTCGCCGCACCACTAACAGAAGGAAACCCATGGTTTCCCTCCGTAACCTCCTTTCCTTTTTGCGTCGGACCGAAGTCCGACACGCTGCTAAAGCGGTGCTGCGGCCTGCATTGTTTTCAGCGCGAAACACAGGTCTTCCCAGGCCTTCGCCTTGTCCGTGAGGCTGCGCAACAGATAGGCTGGATGATACGTGACGATGAGCGGCGTGCCTTTGTAGTCGAGCACCTGGCCCCGAAGGCTTGCGATACTCGCTTCACGGCCCAGAAGGTTGAGCGCTGCAACACGGCCGAGGGCGACGATCAGTCTGGGCTTGATCAGATCGATTTGCCGCTGGAGAAAAGGCTCGCAGGCCTGCGCTTCCTCGGGCTGTGGATTGCGGTTTCCCGGCGGGCGGCACTTGACGACGTTTGCAATGTACACGTTCACATGGCGGCCGAGCTCGAGCGCTGTAAGCATGTTGTCGAGAAGTCGTCCCGCCTGGCCGACGAAAGGCTCGCCCAACGCGTCTTCGTCCGCACCCGGGCCTTCCCCGATGAACATCCAGTTGGCATTCTCGTCACCGATGCCGAAGACGGTTCGGGTCCGCGTCGTGTGCAGCGCGCAGGCGCGGCAGGCCGGGACGGCCTCCTTGATCTGCGCCCACTCCATGTGCATGATGGCTTCGCGCCGGAGATCGCCCCCTACACCCGGTGCGTCGATTGAAGTGCGCTGCGGCGCGCCGCCTTCATCAACGGCATCCCCGACTCCGGAGAGAGGGAGAGGGCGACCGGCACGCAGCTGCCAGAGCGGCAAGAGCCCCATCTCACGCAACATCTCCTCGCGGCGCGTCATGAGAGCGCACGCTCCATGACGAGCGCGTTCTCGCGCCCATCCGCGGCAGGATAGTAATCGCGCCTCAAACCGATCTCCGCAAAACCGTTGGCGATGTAAAGGGCGCGCGCCGCGCCGTTCGACGGACGTACTTCGAGATAGATCTTCGCGGCGTTGTGCTCGCGCGCGAGCTGCATGAAAAAGTGCGTGAGCTCGGTGCCGACCCCGCGACGCTGCCATGAGGGCGCAACGCTGAGATTGAGAAGATGCGCTTCGTCCGCGCCGATCATCAGCACCCCGTACCCCACGAGAACCCCGATGCGATAGGCGACCCAGCAGTGATACCCGGCGGAAATGGAGTCCGCAAAATTACCGCGACTCCAGGGATGCAGATGCACCGCCTCCTCGATCTCGACGATATTGTCGAGATCGGTTTCGCGCATGCGCGCATAACGCGTAAGACTAGCGATTTGGGCGCTCATCGATCCGCAACGCTACTTTGTCTCTTAAGTACACAGGTGCAGCGGTTTCGGCCGCGCACACTTCGCCACGCCCGACCTTCC
>JBKJPI010000184.1:0-5333 GCA_046595235.1 Burkholderiales bacterium
GAGTGCCGGTGCGCTCAGCCGGCGCCGCGCTGCATGCGAATGCCGAACGACATCTGCGCACGCGGCTTCGTCTTGCCCAGATTTACCCGCCCGAGCTGCTGCAGGAGACCGTGCGCATCGCTGAAAGGTGCAGCTTCGATCTTGAAACTCTGCAATACGAATATCCGGCCGAGCTCGTGCCCGAAGGCGAAACACCCGCGAGTCATCTTCGCACGCTCACCGACGCCGGAATTGCACGGCGTTTTCCAGCGGGTGCGCCCGCCTCGATCCGGCGGCTCGTCGACCACGAGCTCGAGCTGATCGCCTCGTTGAAGTACGAGCATTTTTTTCTCACCGTGAACGATATCGTCGCTTACGCACGCGAGCAGGACATCCTTTGCCAGGGCCGCGGCTCAGCAGCGAATTCGGCCGTGTGTTACTGCCTCGGCATTACCGAAGTGGACCCCGCACGCATGAACGGCCTCTTCGAGCGCTTCATTTCGCGCGAGCGGAACGAACCGCCGGACATCGACGTCGATTTCGAGCATCAGCGGCGCGAGGAAGTCATTCAATACGTCTATCGTAAATACGGCCGCGAGCGCGCCGCGATTGCTGCCACGATCATCTGCTACAGGCCGCGCAGTGCTGTGCGGGACGTTGGCAAAGCGCTTGGGCTTGAGCTTGGACAAGTGGACCGCCTCGCGAAATCTCTCGCGTGGTGGGATAGCCGGCATGCCATACCGCAGCGCCTGCGCGAAGCCGGCTTCGACCCCGAGAGCACGGTCATGCGGCATCTCATAGAGCTTGTCGCCACACTCATCGGTTTTCCAAGGCATCTTTCTCAACACGTCGGCGGCTTCGTGATTTCCCGCGGGCCGCTCGCCGAGCTCGTGCCGATCGAGAACGCGGCGATGCCTGAGCGCAGCGTCATCCAGTGGGACAAGGACGACCTCGACGCGCTGAAGCTCCTGAAAGTCGACGTGCTCGCGCTCGGGATGCTGTCGGTCATCCGGCGTGCGCTCGAATTCGTCGAGCCTCTGAAGAAAGCGGCCGAGACGATGCCGGCGATCGTCAATCGCGGAGACGACTCCAAAGTCTTCGAGATGATCCGGCGTGCCGATACGATTGGTGTATTCCAGATCGAATCGCGCGCGCAGATGTCGATGCTGCCGCGGCTTCGGCCCGAACGCTTTTACGATCTCGTGATCGAGATCGCAATCGTGCGACCCGGACCCATTCAGGGCGGCATGGTGCACCCGTATCTTCGCCGCAAGCAGGGGCTCGAGGCCGTGACATATCCGACCGAAGCCGTGAAAAGCGTGCTCGAGAGAACGCTCGGCGTTCCGATCTTTCAGGAGCAGGTGATGCAGCTCGCGATGGTCGCGGCCGGTTTCAGCGCCGGCGAAGCCGATCAGCTCCGGCGCGCAATGGCTGCATGGAAACGCAAGGGCGGGCTTGAGTCATTCGAGGCGCGGCTGCGGCTCGGCATGCTCAGAAACGGCTACACCGAGGAGTTCGCGCAGCGTGTATTCAGCCAGATCTGCGGCTTCGGCGAATACGGGTTCCCGGAGTCCCACTCAGCGAGCTTCGCTCTGCTCGCTTATGTCTCCGCGTGGATCAAGCATTACGAGCCTGCGGCTTTTCTTGCAGCAATCCTCAACAGCCAGCCTATGGGTTTCTATTCGCCTTCAGTGCTCGTGCAGGACGCGCAGCGGCACGGCGTCGAAGTGCGTGCGGTCGATATTGCATCGAGCGCGTGGGATTGCACGCTCGAGCGCGCCGGTGGCATCAAAGCCGTGCGTCTCGGCCTGTGCGTGGTGAAAGGGCTCACCGAAACCGGCGGCAGGCGCATCGTGACAGCACGTGAAAAGCATGCGTTGTCTGACGTGAGTGATCTCGCGCGCAGAGCTCATCTCAACAGGCGCGATCTTGCTAACCTCGCCGCAGCGGGCGCACTCGCGAGTCTCGCCGGTCATCGACATCGCGCGCACTGGCTGGTGGCAGGCACTGACTCAGGCAGCGCGACGAAACCTCATCTGCTGAGCGATGCGCCATTACAGGAAGTGCTGCCGTTCTTCGCAAGTCCAAGCGAAGGTGAAGACATCGTCGCCGATTATGCGAGCCTTGGACTTACGCTTGGGCGCCATCCGCTGTCGCTGCTCCGGGAACGCCTGCAGCGCATGCGGCTTTCGAGCGCAAAGGAACTCAGGGCGATGCCCAATGGAAAACCCGCGCGGACTGCAGGCATCGTTACTTGCCGTCAGCGTCCCGGTACTGCGCAAGGTGTCGTTTTCGTAACACTTGAGGATGAAACCGGATATACGAACGTCGTCGTGTGGAACGATCTCGTCGAAAGCCAGCGCAAAGAGCTCCTCGGCGCGCGTTTACTTGGCGTCGAAGGCTACATGCAGAAAGAAGGGGATGTCGTTCATCTTGTCGCGCGCCGGCTCGTCGATCACAGCCGTCTGCTGGGAAGGCTCCTTACAGAGTCACGTGACTTTCATTAAAAAGCTACGACTCGCCTCCAGCGCAAGAAGAGGCTTAGGCGCCTAGCGGCGCTACATACTTAATTAATCGTCGGCGATATCCTCGCCTGGGAAGAGCTCGTCGCTGAAGCCGAAGTTACGCATGTCTTCAATGCGCATCGGATAAAGGATTCCGAGGAGATGGTCGACTTCGTGCTGCACGACGCGCGCATGGAAATCTTCGACGGTGCGGTCGATTGTTTTTCCGAACTGATCCAGGCCGCGATAACGCAGCCGACGGTAACGCGGAACGAGACCACGCATGCCGGGGACTGAAAGGCAGCCTTCCCAGCCCGCCTCCATCTCGCCGTCCACCGGCTCGAGCTCCGGATTAATCAGCACTGTATGCGGAACCGGCTCGGCTTCAGGATAACGCGGGTTCGATTCAACGCCGAAGATCACCACCTGCAGGTCTACGCCGATCTGCGGCGCCGCGAGGCCTGCGCCGTTCAGCGAAGCCATCGTGTCGTTCATGTCGACGATGAGCGCGTGTATCTCAGGCAAATCCAGCTTCTCGACCCGACGCGACACACGCAGCAAACGCGGATCCCCCATCCGAAGTACCGGCCTAACCGCCATCGAGCGACACCAGGCAATCGAGGATCTTGTGTACGCGAGCGAGCGAATGGCGCGACACCGCATTGATGTCCGCGAGCTTGATCCCCGTCGCGCTGTCGGCGCGTCCGGCTGCGTGATTTACGATCACCGCGAGCGCGGCATAGCAGACGCCAAGCTCACGCGCCAGCGCGGCTTCGGGCATACCTGTCATGCCCACCATGTCTGCGCCATCACGCTCGTAACGGTTGATCTCGGCGGCACTTTCGAGACGCGGGCCCTGTGTCGCGGCGTAAGTCCCGCTCGATGCGATCGGCTCGCCTGCGTCGGCCGCTGCGCGCAGGAGACGCTTGCGCAAGTCTTCGCAATACGGTTGCGTGAAATCCACGTGCACCACGCTGCGGTCGTCGCCATGGAAGTACGTAAACTCCCGACCGTACGTGTAATCGATGATCTGGTCCGGCACCGCGAGCACGCCGGGACCCAGATCGGCGCGAATGCCGCCGACCGATGCGACCGCCACCATGTATTTCACGTCGTGCTGCGCGAGCGCCCAGATGTTGGCGCGATAGTTCACCCTGTGCGGGGGAATGGTATGGCCATAACCGTGACGCGCGAGGAATGCGACGTGCACCCCTCGAATGGTGCCGAAGGTGATCGCCCCCGACGGATCTCCGTATGGCGTGCGCATGACTTCCCGCCGCACGACTTCGAGATTCGCGAGTTGCGTCAGACCGCTGCCGCCGATGATTGCCAGCATCAAATTTCCTTGACTGCGTAAACTGCGGGCAGGTTTCGCCACGCACCTTTTACATCCATGCCGAAGCCGAAGACGTAGCGATCGGGCAGCCGTATGCCGACGAAATCGGCAGTCACCGGCTTTTTTCGCCCAAGATCCTTTTCGGAAAAGACTGCGATATGCACGTCACGGGCGCCTGCCTCCAGAAGCTTCTCACGCACGGCGGCAAGGGTGTGACCTTCGTCCAGAATATCGTCGACCACCAGAACCGAACGATCAACGACAGCAGTTCCGGGATTTACCTTCCAGGCTATTTCTCCGCCGACCGTGGCGGAGCCGTAACGCGTCACGTCCAGGTAATCCAGCTCGAGGGGGAATCTCAGCTGGGGCAAGAGGTGGCCGGCGAAGATGACGCTGCCGCGCATGACGGCAAGCACGACCGGATGACGCTCCCGAAGCACGGCGGTAATTTCGCGCGCCATGCGGGTGACTTCTTCGGTCACGCATTGCGCCGAGCAGACTTCGTCGGCGCTTTCGAGTATTCGCCAGGCTTCTTCGGGACCGACGTTCAATTGCTTCAGCCCGGCCGCCTTATTCAGGCACCTTGCAGCCCATGGACCGGAGATAACCCCGGAACTCCGCGCCGACCTCCGGATGCTTCACTGCAAAGGCAAGGTTCGCCTTCAGGTAATCGAGCTTGCTTCCGCAGTCGTAACGCACGCCTTCGAATTCATAGGCGAATACGTCCTCCTCCTGAAGCAGTGCAGCGATCGCATCGGTCAGCTGGATTTCGCCTCCGGTGCCTGGCGTCTGATGCTGAAGATGGTAGAAAATTCGCGGCGTCAGGATGTACCGTCCCACCACGCCGAGTGTGGAGGGGGCCTTGTCCGGCTCCGGCTTCTCGACAATTCCGCCGATGCGGTGGGGAGACCGCGACTCGCCTTCGGTACGAATGATCCCGTAACGCTTCGTCTCCTCGCGGCCGACATTCTGCACCGCGACGATCGAGCGCCCGACCCGGCTATACAAAGAGGCCATCTGCGAAAGCACTGGCGTCTCGGCGTCGATCAGGTCATCGGCGAGAACGATCGCGAAAGGATTGTCGCCGACCACTGGAAGCGCACATAAGACTGCGTGCCCGAGACCGAGCGCCTCGGGCTGTCTGACATAGACGCAGGAGACGTTTTTCGGGACGACTTCCCGCACTTTTTGCAGAAGGTCGTGCTTACCGCGCTGGGACAGCTCGGCTTCCAGCTCGGCGGCCTTGTCGAAATGATCTTCGATCGCGCGTTTACCGCGGCCGGTGATGAAGATCATTTCGGTCATGCCCGCAGCAACCGCTTCCTCGACTGCGTACTGGATGAGCGGCTTATCGACGACCGGCATCATCTCCTTTGCGCTCGCCTTGGTGGCTGGCAGAAAACGCGTGCCCATGCCCGCAACAGGGAATACCGCTTTAGTGATCTGGTTCATTTGGATATCAACTCCAGTTGGCCGAGCAGCTTAAGCAAGTCCTGTTCCTCCAGCACCTTTAC
>JBKJPI010000186.1:0-5835 GCA_046595235.1 Burkholderiales bacterium
CCGGCGAGTTCTGAAGCATCCACGAAAATCAGCGGTCCACGTTTGAACGCAACCGCTACTGAGGTTGTTATGTCGCCCAAAGATTTCGGGGAGTTCATCAAGGCCGACCTGCATACCGCGTGAGATCGTCATGAAGCTGAACGCGGCCGCGCGCGAGATCGTACAGATGCCCGATATCTTCGAGCGCTACGCGAGCCTGACCCTCGAGCCGGTGCGTACGAACGGCAGCTTTCTGTACACCGCGGGATTGATGGTGTGGGCTCCGGCGGGTGATATCAAAAGGGCAGGACCATGAGCCTGCACGAGCGTATCGGGGTCGATCTGAGCCGTAACATGCGCATCGAAGACGGTGTTACATGGGCTGCGAAGAACGACGTCAAATACATCGACATCCAGCTCGACAACGAGACCAACGCAATCACGTCGTTCGACCCAAAGCGCATCGCGGCGGTGCGCGACGGTCGCGAGAAGCACGGCATTCATATCGGCCTGCACACGTCGTCTGCAGTCAATGTGGCGGAATACGCACCGCATGCGAGCGATGGCGTCGATGCTTACCTCAAGAGTTACATCGACATTTATCCGAAGCTCGGCGCGGAGTGGATCGTCGTCCATGCGGGCTATCACTTCACCAAGGACAAGGACACCCGCATGAAGGCGGGTCTGGACCGCCTGAAGCGCATGGTCGATTACGCCGAGAAGAAGAACGTGCGGCTACTGCTCGAGAACCTCAACAAGGAACCCGAGGATGCCGAGGTGCACTACCTCGGCCACACGCTGGAGGAATACCGCTACTACTGGGGTCTGCTCGATTCGCCGTCGATGCGGCTTTCATTCACCGTGAACCACGCGCATCTCGTGCCCGATGGTGTTGATGGTTTCGCCGACGCACTCGACTTCAGCCTCGTGGGGGAAGTGCGCATCGCCGACTGCTGGCGCAATGGCCATGAGGTGCACTTGAAACCCGGCGCGGGTGACCTCGACTTTGGCGATATGTTCAAACGTGTCGAATCCAAAGGCTTCAAGGGCCCGTACATGAATGCGTTCGGCACGCTGGAGGATCGCCTGAACGCGCGCGAATATCTGGTCGACCAGGCGAAAGGCGCAGGCGTGAAAGTTGATTAGAGGAACGAGTCCGACGTTCGCAGCATATGGCACCCCCCGTTCGTGATGAGAGTAACAATGTGAAGTCGAAGCATGACGCGCTGAGTCCCTGCCTGGCAGTTCACCCTTAGACTTCGGTGTCTGCCCGCCTACGCTCGGGGCGAACGACCTTCGCGACCGTATTTGCGACTTACGACTGCTCGCCGGAAGCGAGTCATCATCCGGGCTGCGAAGTTAATCCGGTTCTCCGAGCAGCACGAAAGCTGCCCAGCTCACTGGGTTCGGATGCTTTGCGCGCGTCGCGAGCATGGCCGTGCGCAGCGCTTCCGCTTTGCCGCTGCCGCCGCTCAAGCGTCGATAAAATTCCACCATCAGGTCACGCGTCGGCTCGTCAGGGATCGGCCAGAGCGAGACGACGACGCTCGGTGCACCCGCAGCCATCCAGGCGCGCGAGAGGCCGATGACGCCCTCGTCGTTGATGACGCCCTGTCCGGAACCGCACGCACTCATCACCACCAGGTCGGCGCCTGTGGTGGCCGCCGCGATCTCGTCAGCCGTTAACATGCCGTTGTCTGCGCCGCTCGGCGCGAGTGCGAGCATGCCCGGCGTCTTGAACCCGCCACCCGCGCGTTCCTCAGACGGCATCTCGCGAAAATGAGGGTTCGCGCCCTGCTGTGCGCTGTCTGCGAAGTCGTCGAGAAAGCCATGAGTCGCGAGATGCACGTATCGCGCATCGCGTGCGCGGCTCAGCACCGCGGCCTTGGTCGCAGCGGCGCCGGTGAGGAAGGATGTCTCGAGCAGCGTTGCGATTGCTTTCGCTTCCTGCTCGGCTCCCGGCAAAGGCGGGATGTCGAGCGGCGGCTTGCCGGGAACGGGGGAGTATCGCGGCATCAGCGGATTGCCGACGATCAAGGGCGCACCCGCGCTGCGGCTCTCCGCTTTGCGCGCGCCGGTGAGCGCGAGCGTCTGCAGCGATGGCGCGAGCGATATCGAATAGCGCGCGACCAGCGGTGCACCCTGTGCATCCTCGAGCGCCGCGAAAGGTATGAGAAAGAGCGGTCCCTGAGGTACGAAGACGATGCGCGCGCCTTCCTGCGCGGGCAGCAGATCTGCCACGGGCTCGATGAGGATCTGATAGAAGCGCCTGAGCTCGGCGCTGGTGCGCTTCGCCTGCGCGTCGCTGACTTTTCCTGCGGATGTCGGCCCGCGCCCGCTCAATCCAAGTGCCTCGTGCGCGCGCAACGCGGCGGATGTCAGCGCAAGTGTCCCGTCAGGCAGGATGCCTTCGAATGTTCGGCGCCGGACCGCGACAGCGCCGTCCGGTGACACAACCCAGATCGTCATGCCGGTCTCGTTATCCGGCATGCGGCTCGGCAAGCGATTCGGCGCGTAAACGATCGAATAGACGACGAGCGTCGCGCGGCGCTCGGCCGCTATACGGCGGATTTCTCCGATGGTCGCCGGGCGGCTTGCTGCCTGTGCATCGCGGTTGTTTGTGCGCTCGTCCGTCAGGATCTTGCCGGCTGCCGTGTAGTCGATGCGGTGTTGCCGCGCGTAGGCGTTGATCTCGGCGGACGACGGCAGCGCCGCCGGTTCGCTCCGCTTAAAAGCACGGTTCGCAAGCGTGCGTGCGAGCGCGCGTCCGCGGCAGCGCTCCGCGACTTCGAGGGCCGCATCGGCCCTGCTTGCGCTGACGTGAATTTCTTCGAGCAGCGAGCACGCAAGGCCCAACCCGAAGATCTCGCCGAGCATGAGCTTCGCGGAGTCGGCATTGTTCATGCCGCGGTTCATTTCGGATGAATCGAGAATGCCTCCAAGGCCGAGCTGGCTCAGCGTTCGCTGCATCATGGGCAAGCTGGTCTGCAACTGCTCCATGCTTTCGATCGCAGTCTCACGTCCGCCGACGAGACGCTCGAAAATCTTCCGGGCTTCATCCGCCTGGCCCATGCGCTGCAAGGCGATCGCAAGCGTGGGTGCACCGTAACGATCGTCGAACGGCTGGGTCATTTCCCCGCCGCCCTGCGCCTTTGCGCGGGCTTGCGTGACTGCTTCAGCTTCGCGCAGACGCACCACTGCAGCGGCGGCATCGTTTGCATTGAGATGCGCGATGCCGAGGAGTACCAGCACTTCGATGCGCTGGGCGACGTATCCTCGCCGCTGGTCTTCGCGTTGGCTTTCGGCCTGCATGTCCGCCATGTTCGGGACACCGAAGGCGCGGCGTCTCGGCTCGCGCTCTGTCGCGGCAGCGGGTAGCTGGGCCAGGACATTTTCGAACACCGCGAGCGCGTCAGCGGTACGTCCGGCGGCGAGGAGGCTCTTGGCGGACTCGAGGGTGTAGCGCACGCGCGCGGCTTCGCTCGGCGCCTGCGACGCG
The DNA here is from genome assembly GCA_046595235.1 of Burkholderiales bacterium. Classification (GTDB taxonomy): domain Bacteria; phylum Pseudomonadota; class Gammaproteobacteria; order Burkholderiales; family SG8-41; genus JAQGMV01. The sequence goes on from JBKJPI010000186.1 coordinate 3,479, forward strand.
GCGTCACGGAAAGTATCGGCCGACTCCTGGAAGCGGCCCTCGCCGAAGCTCAACCAGCCGGCGAGCGCGCGCCGCTCGGCTGCGGAAACTGCGAATTCCCGGCACGCGGCCGAGAATATTCGCGCGTCCATAACCGGCCCGGGCCCCAGCCAGTCTCCGTATTCGAAGTTGGTCAGGGACTGGCGAAGGTTCGCGCAGTCGGTCTTCGTCGCAGTCTTTTCGCGTACCGGCGCATCGGGTGGGCGGCATCCCATAGCGGCGATGATCGCGCGCGTGTCCATACCCCCCGGCATTGCACCGCCGCGAAAAGATTGCTCGATGCGCTCGCAGTCGGCCGCGGACGGAGCCTGCGTTCCCCGCATTCCCGGCATTCCCATCCCCGGCAATCCCAGCATTCCCGGCATCCCGGGGAATCCCGGCATCCCAGGCATTCCAGGCATTTGAATCGTTTGCGCGTGGCCGGCGGAGGCTACGAGCGACGACACGACGGCGGCAAGCACGAAGCGCCGCGCCGACGCGAGCAGGGATTTCGAGGTCATCGCGATCACGGCTCGGCGAGCGCTTTGAGGCGCGGATCTTCAGGACGTTCCGCGAGCGCCGCCTGCCAGTACTTGCGGGCTTCGTCTTTCAAGTCCACCTGCTCCAGCCACGCGGCGTATGCGATGCGCGTCGACAACGGGGCGGACGGCGTCGGCCGCAGAGCGTCCGCCTGCGCGCGAAGCGCTGCGGGTGCCAGGCTGAAATCAGCGGCGCTCGAATACCTGCGGCCGTCGCTCAAGCGCGCAGACACTTTCCATGTATAGGTCACGCCTTCGGACACGCGAACGCTCGACGGCAGCGTAAAAGAGGTCGCATCGACCTGCGTCTCGTGCAAAATGCGCCCGCTCTCGTCCGCGATTTCGAACTGGTATTTGAGCTCGGGCTCGAGCGTCTGCCAGCGAAACTCGGGCTCGGTCTCGAGGACGCGAGTCGCCCGAGGATTGAGAAGCTTGACTCGCGCGCTCGAGGGGGACGAACGCATGACTGTCGCCGCTTGCGCCAGGCCCAGGGGCTTGATGCGAATGTCTCTCCCGCCCAGACCCAGCGATGGCGCGCGCTTTTCGAATCTCGCGCCGCTGATCACGCCCGGCACGCCCGGCTTGAACGCGATCAGTGCGGGCCCTTTGAAGACGTATTCGTCGCCGGCGTCGAGATACAAGGTCACGAGCGTTGCACCCGCACTGAGCTGAACCTGCGCGCCGGCTTCGATCTCGGCAAGAATCGTCAAATCACGCGACTGTCCGGCAGCCGTCACTGCGGCTTTGCCCTGAAGGTCGGTGACCATCGCGACCGCGGCGGCATGAGTGATCACCGGCAGCGCTGTTATCGTGATGAAGGCCAGCGCCTGAAGATGCCGTCGCAATGTTGCTGAAAACATAGTTGTGGTTCTCACGTTTGCAGCACCTTAAGTCTCGACCGCCGTTGCGGCCGGCCGCCAGCCACAGACCTTGACCGGCTGGTGACCCTTGATCGCTTTGCGTCCGAGCTTCACGAAGCCCTTCGCGTCATCGAGGCATTCGACGACAACCGCCGAGCACACGAGCGGGAAGTTGACGTCCTTGGTGAGACCTTCCAGCCGCGACGCGACATTTACAGTATCCCCTATCGCGGTGTAGTCGTGTCGCGTTTGGGAGCCGATGTTGCCCACGACGGCGTCACCGGTGTGGAGCCCGATGCCGATCTCTACGGGCGCCTCGCCCAGGGCCGCGAGCTCCGTATTCATGCGGGCGACCCGCTGCAGCATGTCTTTCGCGGCCTCAAAGGCCGGGATGCAGGGATTGTCGAGGCGCTGCGGAGCGCCGAAGAACGCCATCACGCCGTCGCCCATGAATTTGTCGATGGTGCCGCCGGCGTCGTGAATACTCGCCGTGACTTCTTCGAAATAGCGGTTCAACAGTCGTATCACCGCTTCAGGTGACATTGTCTCAGTGCGTGCGGTAAAGCCGCGGATATCAGCAAACAGCACGCACAGGCGAAAACGCTCGCCGCCCAGGCCTGGAGCCGATGTGCCGCCCAGGATTTCGCGCATGATCTGCGGACTGACATACGCATTGAAACTCAGCCGCAGCCTTCGGCGCTCTCGCAGCTTCAGCGCCGCCTCGTACAGCACGCGTGCTGCAATCGCGAGCGTCAGCGTGATGAGGATCGCCGCGGGCGGGATATACCAGCCGCGGCTGAGGAGTGCCGTAGATGCAAGTCCCACAATCATGCAGCCGCCGAACACAGCGCCGGCCGCAATCCAATAGTTCGACGCAAGTGACCAGCAGGCTGTGACCAGCAAACACAAGATCACGACCAGCCACTTCGGGGCCGGTGCG
>JBKJPI010000281.1:0-13523 GCA_046595235.1 Burkholderiales bacterium
ACCGACATCGGTGCGAGCACGGTCTCGATGGCTTCGGCTGCAGTTCAGCTCGCGCAGCGCATCTATCCATCGATCGAGGGGCAGAACATCATGTTCGTCGGCGCCGGCGAGATGGTGGAGCTCTGCGCCGCCCACTTTTCAGCACATCACCCGAAGAACGTCACCTTTGCCAATCGAACCGAGGCGCGGGCGCAGCAGCTGGCGGAGCGTTTCCGAGGCCGAACCATAGCGCTCAGCGAATTGCCCGCGCAGCTGGCCCTTCACGACATCGTCGTGACGTCGACCGCTTCCCAGCTTCCGCTCATCGGAAAAGGCCTCGTCGAAAGCGCGCTGAAAGTACGCAGGCACCGCCCCATGCTCATGTTCGATCTCGCCGTTCCCCGCGATATCGAAGCCGAGGTGAGCACGCTCGACGACGTCTTCCTTTACACGGTGGACGACCTCGGCAAAATCGCGCGTGAAGGGCTCGATATTCGCCAGAGCGCGGTCGAGCATGCCGAAGTCATCATTGATGGTCAGGTGACGGACTTCATGCACTGGCTTGGAAGCCGCGAAGTCGTGCCCGCAATCCGCGCAATGCGCGACGTGGCCGAGCGTTCGCGCCGCCATGAGGTCGAGCGCGCCCAGCGCCGGCTCGCGCGCGGCGAAGACCCCCAGCGCGTGATGGAGGAGCTCTCGCACGCGCTCATGAATAAGCTCCTGCATCCCCCGATGCACGCGCTCGGCCGCGCCACTGCCGAAGAGCGCGAGACGCTCGCGACGACGCTGGCGCGCCTCTATCAGAAGCTGCCGCGGGAGTAGGGGAACGTGAAGCCGAGCATTTCCTCGAAGCTCACGCAGCTCACGTTCAGGCTGGAAGAGCTCAATGCACTGCTGGGTTCGCAGGACCTGACCGATGACATGGATAACTATCGGCGGCTCACCCGCGAGCACTCCGAGATCACTCCGGTGGTCGAGCTCTATCGGACTTATCGCAGCGCCGACGACGACCTGCGCACCGCACAGGAAATGGCTGAAGACCCCGGGACGCGTGAGTTCGCGGAGGCTGAAATGCGTGACGCCCGAGAGCGGCTCGAGCGCATCGAATCGGAGCTGCAGAAGGAGCTGCTGCCCAAAGACCCCAACGACGAGCGCAATATCTTCCTTGAAATCCGCGCGGGCACCGGCGGCGAAGAGTCGGCGCTTTTTGCAGCCGATCTCTTCCGCATGTATTCGCGCTTCGCGGAGCGCACGCGCTGGCAGGTCGAGGTGATCTCACAGAGCCCGTCCGATCTCGGGGGCTTCCGCGAAATCATCGCGAAAATCGTCGGTCACGGCGCGCACTCGCGGTTGAAGTTCGAGTCGGGCGCGCATCGCGTGCAGCGCGTTCCCGATACCGAGACGCAGGGCCGGATCCACACTTCGGCGTGTACTATTGCGGTGCTGCCGGAAGCAGACGAGGTTCAGAACATCGTGCTCAACCCTGCCGATTTGAAGATCGATACCTATCGCGCCTCGGGCGCAGGCGGGCAGCACATCAACAAGACCGACTCGGCGGTGCGCATTACACATCTGCCGACCGGCACGGTCGTCGAATGCCAGGACGATCGATCCCAGCACAAGAACAAGGCGCGTGCGATGTCGGTGCTTGCAGCACGAATCAAGGCAACACAGGTGCGGGAGCAGCAGAGCAAGATTGCGGCAACGCGAAAGTCGCTCGTCGGGAGCGGCGACCGGTCCGAGCGCATCCGCACCTATAACTTTCCGCAGGGACGCGTGACCGATCACCGGATCAATCTCACGCTCTACAAGATTGCCGCCATCATGGATGGCGATCTTTTCGAGCTGACCGATGCATTGATCGCAGAACACCAGGCAGAGCTGCTCGCGCAACTCGGCGAGGACACGGCCACGGCGGCAGTCGCATGAACGACGGCACCGTAGCGGAAGCGCTGGACGCCGCGCAGCAACGCATCGATTCGATCGATGCGCGTGTCCTTTTGCGCCATGTCACGGGCCGTGACGCGGCGTATCTCATTGCACGCGCCGACGCCCAGCTTCCCGCCGAAGTGCAGGGTGCGTATGCGGCGCTCGTCGACCGCCGGGCCGCCGGAGAGCCTGTCGCTTACCTCACCGGCGAGCGCGAGTTTTATGGACGGTCGTTCAAAGTCACGCCGGCGGTTCTCATTCCCCGGCCGGAGACCGAACTTCTCGTCGACCTGGCACTCGAGCGCATGCCGGGGAACCGTCCCACGCGCGTCCTCGAGCTGGGCACGGGCAGCGGGTGTATTGCAATCGCCCTTGCGAGCGAGCGCTCACATTGCAAAATTGTTGCTACAGATCAATCGGTTGAAGCGCTAGGGGTCGCGCGCAGAAACGCGTTCAACCTGCATGTCGGAAACATCGCGTTCCTGCAAAGCGACTGGTTCGAAGGCCTCCGACGCGAACGTTTCGACCTCATTATCGCCAATCCCCCTTACATCGCCGCGGGCGATCCACACCTCGAGCAGGGGGACCTTCGATTCGAGCCAAAGGCAGCGCTGGCCGCCGGCGCAGATGGACTCGACGCGATCCGGACGATCGTCAAAGGCGCGCGCAGCTACCTCGAAGCGGGGGGCTGGCTCCTCTTTGAACACGGCCACGACCAGGCCGCGAAAGCCCGCGGCTTGCTCCGCGACGCGGCATACCGTGAGATTTTCTCGGGGCGCGACCTCGCTGGAATCGAGCGTGTGAGCGGCGGCCGGTTGACGTTGGTCGACGCGAGTCAGTAGAATACCCGACAACTTTACTCAGGTATAACTCAGGTACAAAAACTTATGGCTATCCAGGACGTCATCAAGGCTGAGATCACCAAGACCAAGGTGGTGCTCTTCATGAAAGGCTCGCCCGATTTTCCGCAGTGCGGATTTTCGTCCAATGCCTGCAACATTCTTCGCGCGTGCGGCGTCGAGGAGTTCCACACCGTCAACGTGCTGGAAGAGCCCGAGATTCGGCAGGGCATCAAGGAATACGCGAACTGGCCCACGATTCCGCAGCTTTATGTAAACGGCGAGTTTGTCGGCGGCTCGGACATCATGATGGAGATGTACAAGAGCGGGGAGCTCAAGAAGGTGTTGCAGGACTAGGGCGGCGCTCGCCTTCGGCTCGGGCCTGGCCGCCCAACCAACAGAGGGAAACCTTCCACGGTTTCCCTCCGTAACCTCCCTTCCCGCACTCACGCGCTGTACAGATACTGTGCGACGAGAATGGCGGCGATGACTGCGAGCGCGCCTCTCAGCCATCGGCGGTAAGTGGCTGCATCGATCCGGTCCCGCACTTTGATGCCATAGATGGCCCCTACCGTGGCGAGTGCCACGAGCGGCAGGGTCATCGCCCATTGCATGGCCGTTACGCCGCCAGCCGCTGCAAGCGTTACGAACTGCGTCGACTTACCGGCGAAGAAGCATATATTGAGCGCCTGGACGAACATTACAGGCTGCACGCCGATGGCCAGGAAGTAGACGATGAGCGCCGGTGCGGCCACATTTGCGGTGCCCTCCGTCAGCCCCGCAGCGATTCCGAATACGACGCCGAAAGCGCCCTTACGCTCTCGCACGAATTGCCACTCGCTGCCGCCGAGTCGGTCGAGATTCAAATAGACGATGATGAGCACGCCGAGCAGCAGCGCGTAAGGGAACTCCGGATACACGATGAAAAGCCGAGTTCCGATCGCTGCCCCGATCAGCATGTAGGCCGGCATCATCCAGAAGGCGGCGAGCGCTTTCCTCAGCCCGCCGCTTCGAACCAGCCCGGCGACGATCGTACCGAGGCACGGCAGCAGCACGATGATGACTGCAGTGCGAATGTCGGTGACGAGCACTATCAGGGGCGTGGCGAGTGTCGGAAATCCCAGTCCGAGTGCGCCCTGTACCGCGCCTGAAACGATAATGACCGCGACGATCCACGCGATCAGTGCTGGCGTCAGATTTTCGAAGCCGGGCATCTGCGACCGGGCATTGAGGTAGGCGCGTAGTTTGCCACGTCGCAAGCATGTCAAAGTCGGATCGTACGTTACTCAACAAGGTGGCCATGGCGGACAATCCGTCTCTCACGCCGGAATTCCCCGCCGCTGAGAACATGATCGAGAACCCGACGTCCGGCGATAGCGGCCGCAAAGTTGGCGCAGGTCACGCAGGCCAGTGGATCGCGTCCGGGTGGCGCCTCTTTCGCCGGCAGCCGGGCATCTGGGTGTTGCTGACGCTCGTCTTCGGGCTGATTGCAATCGTACTCAGCGTCATTCCTGTATTCGGTCAACTCGCACTCGTGCTTCTCGGGCCCGTGTTTGTCGGTGGAATGATGCTCGCCTGCCGGAAGGTTGAACGCGGGGAAGAGCTCGATCTCGCAGATCTCTTTGCCGGGTTCCGCCGCAATACGGGGTCGCTGATCACCGTGGCGCTGATCGGCCTCGCGTTCATCATTGCCATCGTCATTCCGATCACCCTGCTCACGGGCGCCGGCGCAATGTTCGCCAGCATGGCCGGGGCGGATTCAGCCGCTATGGTCGGCGCCGGTGCTTTGCTTGGTTTTCTGCTTATCCTCGCGCTGACGCTCCCCGTAAACATGGCGCTGTGGTTTGCGCCGGCGCTCGTCATTCTGGAGGACCAGGCCCCGACCCGTGCAGTGGCCAGGAGCTTCCGCGCCTGTATCAGAAACCTCGTGCCTTTCGTGCTTTACGGGCTAATCCTCTTCGTTCTCGCATTCATTGCATCGCTCCCGCTGGGCCTGGGCTGGCTCGTGCTGGGCCCTGTTGTCGTCGGCTCGGTGTACGCGGCCTACCAGGACATCTTCGGTCAGCGCTGATCGCAAGCCGCCGGCGCGACCCACGGTTCGGAGGCAGGGTGCGCCGAGGGCGCTTTCCTCTGATGTCAGACCGCGATTTCCGCAGCGCAGCCTTGCATCGACCGGCGCGTCCACGGGATAATTGCGCGGACCCGTGGCAGGCCAGTTATCCCGCGCCGCCGCCAGCAGCTCCAATTCAGCGCCCCGCTGCACCGATCCCACCAGGAGGACCCCCATGAATCTGATGGTCGAGCCCAAGAATATTGCGAAAACAGCGCTCGCCGCTGGCAAGGTCAGGATGACCCCGAGTGAAGCGTTCGTCGAAACGATGATCGCGCAGGGGGTGAAAGACTCGTTCGGCATCGTGGGCTCCGCGTACATGGACGCGCACGATCTCTTTCCGCTTGCGGGCATTCGCTTCGTTTCAGTTGCGCATGAGCAGAACGCTGCGCACATGGCCGACGGCTACTCGCGGGTGACCGGCAAGCATGGCGTGTGCATTGCGCAGAACGGCCCCGGAATTACGAACTTCGTGACCGGAATCGCGGCCGCATACTGGGCGCATTCACCCGTGGTCGCGATCACGCCCGAATCGGGAAGTCTTTCGATGGGGCTCGGCGGTTTCCAGGAAACCGAGCAGATGCCGATCTTTTCCAAGATCACGAAATGGCAGGTGCACGTGAACTCGCCGCAGCGTATCGCCGAGTTCACAGGACGCGCATTCGATATCGCGATGTCCGAACGCGGGCCTGTTCAGATCAACATTCCGCGCGACTACTTTTACGGTGAGGGCGACTACGAGATTCCTCAACCGCAGCGGATCGAGCGCGCAGCCGGGGGTCCCGAGTCGCTGGATGCGGCAGCGAAACTGCTCGCAAAGGCCAGGTTCCCCGTAATCCTTTCCGGTGGCGGCGTCGTCATGGCGAACGGCGTCCGCGAGTGTGTCGCGCTTGCCGACTACCTGACGGCGCCGGTGGTCAATTCGTACCTCCATAACGATTCATTCCCGGCGGCGCATCCGCTGGCGTGCGGCCCCCTCGGCTATCAGGGTTCGAAGGCCGCGATGAATCTGATCGCGCGCGCAGACGTCGTGCTCGCGCTGGGCTCGCGGCTGGGCCCGTTCGGCACGCTGCCGCAGCACGGACTCGACTACTGGCCGAAAAACGCCAAGATCATCCAGATTGATTCAGACCCGCGCATGCTCGGGCTGGTTAAGAAGGTTTCGATCGGAATTTGCGGTGATGCGAAGCTTGCGGCCATCGAGCTCCTGCAGCGGCTGAAAGCCGAGGGCAAGATGAATCCGAACAAGGCGCGGCTCGCAGAAGTTGCACGCGAAAAAGAAGCCTGGAAGGACGAGCTCGCCAAGTGGGCGTCGCCCAACGAGAAAACGCGCATCGGCCCACGGCAGGCGCTTGCAGCACTTCAGCGCGCGATGCCGAAGAACGCGATGGTTTCGACCGACATTGGTAACGTCTGCTCGGTCGCCAACAGCTACCTTCAGTTCGAGTCCGCGCCTTCTTTTCTCGCAGCGATGAGCTTCGGCAACTGCGGCTACGCCTATCCGGCTGCAATCGGCGCGAAGGTGGGCCGGCCGGAGCGCCCCGCGATTGCGTACGTCGGCGACGGCGCGTGGGGCATGAGCCTCAACGAAGTCATGACGTGCGTGCGCGAGAACATTCCCGCGATCGCGGTGGTTTTCAACAACGGCCAGTGGGGCGCGGAAAAGAAGAACCAGATCGACTACTTCGAGAAGCGTTTCCTAGGGACCAACCTGAAGAACCCGAATTTCGCGGACGTCGCCGAATCGATGGGCGCCAACGGCATTACCGTCGATCACGTCGACGAGATCGGCGACGCACTTCGCGGCGCCGTCAAATCGAACCGCCCGACGGTCATCAACATGATGCTCACGCAGGAGCTGGGAGATCCCTTCAGGCGCGACGCGTTCAAGCAGCCGAAGCGCCTGCTGCAGAAGTATCGGAAGCACAGCGCTAAAGAATTCCGCTAGAGCTCGACTCTCAGCGCGAGCACCGGCAATGGCTGCGCGCCGCGCTTCACGCGTGCTTCTGGCGTGACTCGCTCTGCAACGCTTTGCGCGCCCTCGCGATCGCTGCCCTGACCGCGATGGGCGCGGTGCCGCCAACGTGGTTCCGCGCGGCGAGCGAGCCTTCGAGCGTGAGGAAGTCGAACACGTCGTTGTCGATGAGCCCGGAAAACTGTTGCAGATCGGCGAGCGGCAGCTCAGACAGGTCCTTCCCGCGCTCGACGGCCTGACGTACAGCTTTTGCAACAATTTCGTGGGCTTCGCGAAAGGGGACGCTTTTCCTCACCAGGTAATCTGCGAGATCGGTTGCGGTTGCATAGCCTTGCAGGGCGGCCTTTCGCATCGCATCGCGATTGACAGTAACGCCGCCGAGCATCGCCGTGAAGACGGCTAGGCTCGTGAGCACCGTGTCCACGGTGTCGAAGAGCGGTTCCTTGTCTTCCTGGTTGTCCTTGTTATAGGCGAGCGGCTGCGCCTTCATCAGCGTGAGTAATGCCACGAGGTGGCCGTTCACGCGCCCGACCTTGCCCCGGATCAGCTCCGGCACATCGGGATTTTTCTTCTGCGGCATGATTGACGAGCCGGTGCAGAAGCGGTCCGCGAGATCTATGAAGGCGAAGCGCGGATTCATCCACAGGATCAGCTCTTCGCAGAAGCGTGAGAGGTGTGTCATCAGCAGTGCGGATGACGCGCAGAACTCGATCGCGAAGTCACGATCGGAAACGGCGTCGAGTGAATTCTCGCACACGCCGTCGAAACCCAGCTCTTTCGCAACCGCGTCGCGATCGATGGGGAACGATGTTCCCGCAAGCGCTGCTGCACCGAGCGGCAGGCGGTTCACGCGCTTGCGACCATCCTTAAAGCGGTCGGCGTCGCGCGCAAGCATCTCGTAATAAGCGAGAAGGTGGTGCGCAAAAGAAACGGGTTGAGCGACCTGAAGGTGCGTAAATCCCGGCATGATCGTTTCGGTGTGCGCTTCCGCAAGATTGAGCAGCGCCGTCTGCAGCGACCGGATGGCGGTGACCACGTGATCGATTGCGGCACGCAAGTACAGGCGTACGTCGGTTGCGACCTGGTCGTTGCGCGAGCGCGCCGTGTGCAGGCGCTTGCCGGCGTCGCCCACAAGATCGGTGAGCCGACGCTCGATGTTGAGATGCACGTCCTCGGCGTCGATCGACCACACGAACGCCCCGCTCGCGATCTCCTGTCCGATTTGTCCGAGCCCGCGTTCGATGGCCGAGACGTCATCGGCTGCCAAGATGCCCACCTTCCCGAGCATGCGCGCGTGCGCGAGCGAGCCCTGAATGTCGAACTCGGCGAGACGACGATCGAAGTCGACCGAGGCGGTGAAGCGTTTCACGAGGTCGCTCACGGGCTCGTCGAAGCGCCCTGACCAGACCGTCGTCTCGGGGTTTTTATTCTCGGACATGGCACCCCCGTTCGTGCTGAACGCGACTGTAGTGTCGAAGTATGAAGGGCTGTGGCTTTCGACTCAGCGCTATTTCGTTGCTCGGTGCTTCGCCGGTCAATCGGATGGCCCTGCTAGAATCGGCGGGCGTCCGGCATGAACGTAAAGCCTCCATGAGCCGGTGCCGTGCGGAAGAATGGCCAGTATAAATCAAAACGCTTACACGAGCGCTTTACCCAACTTCCGCAACCTCGGCATATTGCTGCGCATTCTGCTCGTCGTTAACGTCGTTGCGATCGGCGCCGCAGTGATGAAAGCGCCGGCTCTTGCCGGTGTTTGGACCGAGCTTCTGGAGCTTTCCGCGATCGTGCAGCCGGTGCTGATCGTGACACTGCTCGTGCTCGTCGCGCTTGGCGGGATCCTGCGTCGTATACCGTATGCAGTGGGCGCTGTGCTGGTTACTGCAATCGCTGTAGCCGTCTGCGTGCTCCTGATCGGCTTCATGCTGAATACGTACCGCGCCGAAGGTCTTGGCTCGCTCCCTCGCTATGGAGCGCTTGCGGCGCTGACCACCGCACTATTGCTCATGTACTTCGATCTGCGCGGCCGCGCCCTTTCGCCCGCGGTCGCGGAAGCGCGGCTGCAGGCGCTTCAGGCTCGCATACGTCCGCACTTCCTTTTCAATAGCCTGAACGCCGTGCTCTCGCTCATCAGGCAGGACCCGAAACGCGCAGAGACCGCTCTTGAAGATCTCGCGGATCTCTTTCGAGTCGTGATGGGTGACAACAATGAACTTTCGCCGATCTCGCGCGAAGTCGAGCTCTGCCGCCAGTATCTGGCACTCGAACAGTTGCGTCTGGGTGAGCGGCTGAAGGTCGTCTGGCGCATCGACAAGATGCCTGCGGATGCGCTTATTCCGCCGCTCCTGCTCCAGCCGCTCATCGAAAATGCGGTCTACCACGGCATCGAGCCTCGCGTCGACGCAGGGGAGATCTGCATCGATATCTACACCCTGCGAAGCCGTGTGCACGCGGTGCTGAGGAATCCTTATTCGCGCGAAGGCGACCACCACGCGGGGAACAAGATGGCGCTGGCAAACATTCGGGAACGTCTGCAGCTCCACTTCGACGCTGAAGCGACGCTGGACACCAAGGTGGGCGGTGACTATTACCAGGTCCACATCACGTTACCGTATGTGACGCAGCGTTCATGAGTAAGGCGCCTTTACGCATTCTGATCGTCGACGATGAAGCGCCGGCGCGCGCGCGGCTGAAAGACCTGCTCGCCGACTGCTCGGCAGACCTGCCGCTCGAAATCGTCGGCGAGGCAGCCACGGCACGCGACGCCGTCGACCTGCTCGCCACCTCACCGGTCGACGTCATGTTGCTCGATATCCGCATGCCCGAAATGGACGGCATCGAGTTCGCGCAGCATCTGCAGAAGCTCCCGGAGCCGCCGGCGATCATATTCACCACGGCGTACGATGGGTACGCAATTCGCGCGTTTGAAGTGCATGCAATCGACTACCTCCTGAAGCCCATACGTTCCGCGCGGCTCACAGACGCGCTGACGCGCGCGCAGTCAGCGCGCGCGCCGGCCGCCGCTGCACTGCGAGAGCTTTCCCGCGGCACGCCGGCGTTTCTGTCAGCTCACGAGCGCGGGCGCATCCACCTCATTCCGGTCGAGGACGTGATTTATCTCAAGGCGGAGTTGAAATACGTAACGGTGCGAACGGCGCAGCGTGAGTACCTGATCGAAGACGCACTCGGGCGGCTCGAGCAGGAGCTCGGCGACAAGTTCGTGCGCGTCCACAGGAACTGCCTTGTGGCCCAAACCGCGATCCGCGGTTTCGAGCGCAGCAGCGCGGAAGGAGAAGGCAACTGGCTCGTGCTTCTGGAAGGTTGCGATGAGAAGCTTGCGGTGAGCCGCAGGCAGCAACATATCGTTCGCGAGCTCGGGCGAAAGTGAGTGCCGCGACGAAGCTTCGCCGCATCGTGATCGCCACGCGTAAATCGGCGCTGGCGATGTGGCAGGCGCATGAGGTTCAGAGGCTGCTCGCGCACGCGCACCCGGAGCTCGAAGTGCTCATTCGGGGCATGACGACCGAAGGCGATCGACGAGTCGACAGCTCACTTGCGAAGATCGGCGGCAAGGGCCTTTTCGTGAAAGAGCTCGAGGAAGCAATAGTTCGCGGCGAGGCGGATATCGCGGTTCATTCGATGAAAGACGTGCCGATGGACTTACTCGAGGGGCACGTCATCGCGGCGACGCTCGAGCGCGCCGATCCGCGCGACGCTTTCATTTCGAACATCCACGGCGACATCCTTGCGCTTCCTCAGGGCGCCCGCGTCGGCACGTCGAGCCTGCGACGCGAGAGTCAGATTCGCGCCGCGCGGCCCGACCTCAAAATCCACGGGTTGAGAGGCAACGTCCCGACGCGCCTGCGTAAGCTCGACCAAGGCGAGTACGATGCGATTCTCCTCGCGGCGGCCGGCCTCAAAAGGCTGGGCCTCGGCAAGCGCATCACCGCCCTCCTTCCCACCGAAACGAGCCTCCCGGCGGCGGGGCAGGGCGCGATCGGAATCGAATGCCGCGCCGATCGCGATGAACTCGTGCGCGTGCTCGCCGCACTCGATCATTCTGCGACGGCGCTCGCGGTGCGCGCAGAGCGTGCGGTGGCGCGTGCACTCGCGGGATCGTGCACCGTGCCCCTCGCGGCGTATGCGGAAGTAACGGGAGACGCGATGCGCGTGCGTGGTTACGTTGGTTCGCCCGATGGCACCCGCACCGCGCGCGGTCTCGTCGAAGGCCCTGCACTCCAGCCGGAGGCGCTGGGCGTCTTGCTCGCAACGCGTCTGCGTGACGCCGGGGCTGCCGAAATCCTTGCGGCAATTTCATGAAGGCGGGTGGGGCCCTGCGAGGCCGGGGCATCGTGGTTACCCGTCCGGCGCGGCAGGCGGCGCTGCTCGCCGATTTGATCGAGAGCCACGGCGGGCGTGCAATTCTTTTTCCGGTCATCGATATTCGCGACGTTGAAGACGTGAGCGGCCTCAACGCAGTCATCGATCGGCTCGATGCCTATGACCTCGCAATCTTCGTAAGTCCCAATGCGGTCGACAAAGGCTTTGAAGCGATCCGCGCATGCAGAACCTGGCCGCCGCAGATGAAGGTCGCGGCAATTGGTCGTGGAAGCGCGCGCGCATTGCGTGCGCTCGGGGTCGGCAGCGTCATCGCGCCTTCAATCGGCGCGGACAGCGAAAGCCTTCTCGCAGTGCCCGAGCTCGCGGAGATCGCCGGGCAGCACATCGTCATTTTCAGGGGTGTCGGAGGGCGTGAGCTGTTGCGCGAGACGCTCGAAGCGCGCGGCGCCCACGTGGATTACGCCGAGTGTTACCACCGCATGAAGCCGCGCTCCGATATGTCGGCGCTCGCGCGTGCATGGACAGGTGACGAAGTCGACGCACTCATCGTCACGAGCAGTGAGGGCCTGCGGAATTTTTACGAGCTCCTCGCGCCGGCCGAACGCGAAGCACTGGCACGCACACCGATATTCGTGCCGCACCCCAGGATTGCCGAAACCGCGCGTGAGCTTCGACTCGAAAATGCAATCCTGACGTCTACGGGCGACGAGGGGATCGTTGCCGGGATGATCGAGCATTTCGCGACTGCAGCGTGATGCGCGAGTGTGTTGCAGCGCACTGGCCATCCAACGCATACTGTCGCTCCCGAAATGAACGATACGACCACTCACGAAGCGCCCGCCCCGCCGCAGCCTGCTGTAATCGACGCAGCCGCGCAGTCAACCGCGCCCCCCCCGCCGGCCGCTGCCCCGGTCTCGGCGCGTGCTTCGGTACTTCCAGCACTCGCGCTGCTGCTCTCGCTCATCGCAATCGCACTGGTTGCAGTTCAGTGGTACACGAGCCGTGGGAGCGTCGAAGCGCTGCGGCTCGACGTCGCGAAAAAACTTGCGGACGGGGACGCAATCGCCAAGGAGAGTCGCGTGCTTGCCGAGCAGGCGCGTGAAGGGAGCGCCGAGGCACAGGTCAAGCTCGGCGTGCTTGAAAGCCGTGTCGCCGAATCGCAGAGCCAGCAGATCGCGCTCGAGTCGCTTTATCAGGAGCTTTCGCGCAATCGCGACGAATGGGCGTTCGCGGACATCGAGCAGTCGCTCCTCATCGCCAGTCAGCAGCTCCAGCTCGCGGGGAATGTCAAAGCTGCGCTGATCGCACTTCAGAACGCCGATGCGCGCTTGCAGCGGATGGAACGGCCGCAGTTCACCGTGCTGCGGAAGGCGATCAATCGCGACATGGAGCGATTGAAGGCGCTGCCGCACGTCGACACGGTCGGGCTGAGTCTGCGCTTGGACAACGTGATCGGCGCCGTCGACACCCTGCCGCTTGCCATGGAAGTGCGGCCGCCCGACAGCAGCAAGGCGGAAGCGTCCGGTGCCGCAGAGACCAGCGCGTGGCGGCGCTTCGTGAACGAAGCATGGAGCGAGCTGCGACAGCTCGTGCGGATTCAGCACATGGATCGTCCCGAGATTCCGCTGCTCGCGCCGACCCAGGCATACTTCCTCAGAGAAAATCTGAAGTTGCGGCTGCTCGGCGCGCGTCTCGCGCTGCTCTCGCGCGACCAGGCGAGCTATAAGGCAGATCTCAAAGCCGCCCGGGAGTGGATCATCCGCTTCTACGATACGCGCGAAAAATCGGTGGGCACGGCTCTCGCGGCTTTGCGTAATCTTCACGAAAGCGACATCAGTATCGAAATGCCGGACATTGCCTCGACGCTCGATGCGCTGAGGAATCTCCGTGTGGCGCGCGATCGTCCGGCGCGCTGACGCTCCTGAAGACGTGCGCACGTCGCCGAACCGCGCAGTTCATCATTCGAGTCTGGTGAAGCACTCGTGAAAACGCTTTTCTGGTTCATGGCGCTCTTCGCGCTCGCGGTCGGGCTCGTGATCGCCGCCCGCTATAACGACGGCTATGCACTGATCGTCCTCCCGCCGTATCGTGTCGAAATCGCGCTCAATCTCCTGCTGGTGCTGCTTGCGGGGATGTTCGTGGTGCTTTACAGCGTCTCCCGCATCGTTTCAGGTGCGGTGCAGATGCCGGCGCGGGTGCTCCAGTACCGACTCGCGCGCCGACGCGAGAAGGCGCAATCCTCGCTGATCGCTGCGCTCGAAGCGTACTTCGAAGGTCGCTATGCAAAGGCGGAGCAGGCGGCGCTGCAATCGATTGAGCTCGGCGAGCACGCCCGCCCGTCGGCGGTGCCCGC
>JBKJPI010000295.1:0-4881 GCA_046595235.1 Burkholderiales bacterium
CAGAGCGCCTCGAAGAGATCACGCGCGGCGCGCATGCCGTCAAAATCACGGCTGCGTACGACGGCCTCGAAGTGACGCTCTAGAGCGCGGTGGAATCGCCAGGCGAGCGCGGCACTGACACTGGCGCGTTGAACGTCTGGCGGCGGCGGCTCATGAGAGGCCGCGGGCGCTGGTTAGGCATCGTGGTGAGCGTTGTCTGCGCTGCGGGTATCCTTCTACCCGATCCGGGTCCGTTGCCGCCTCTGCGTCTCTGGGCTTTCGACGCTTACCAGGCACGTCTCCCGCGCACACCCGACCCCGATAACGCTCCCGCCATCATCGTCGAGATCGACGATCAGAGCCTTCAGCGAATTGGGCAGTGGCCCTGGCCTAGGGATTTCGTCGCCAAGCTGATCGACCGTATCGCCGAGCGTCGCCCCGCGGCGATCGGGGTCGACATTCTGTTCACCGAGCCGGACCGCTCGTCGCCGGACAAGATCGCAGAAACCTTGAGCCGGCGCGATCGCGCGCTCGCAGCGCGGCTCTCGGCGCTGCGCCCGAATGACGACATCCTCGCGGAAGCGATCAGAGACGCGCGTGCCGTGATCGGCGTGGCCGGCGTCGACACTGCGATCGCGAAAGGCGAGCCCTTCACGCCGGCGCGCATCCGCGGCGCGCCGCCGCCGCTACCGCATTACCCCGGGGGGTTACGCAGCCTGCCCACCATCGACCACGCTGCCCCGGGACACGGGGTGCTCAACGCAGACCCGGAACGCGGGATCGTACGGAAAATTCCTCTTGCCGCGGTGCTCGGAAACGAACCGATGCTCACACTCGCGCTCGAGTGCTTTCGCATTGCCGCAAGGCTTCCTTCATTCGACCTTCACTGGAGCGGCGAGTCCCTGCATTCGGTGCAGGTCGGCGATCTGGTGGTTCCCGCACAGGCCAATGGCAGAGCCTGGATTCACTTCTCCCGCCACGACCCGCGCCGATTCGTATCGGCCGCGGACGTGCTCGAAGACGACGACGAGGGCGAAAAGCGCCAGGCGCGTCTGGAGCGTTTGAAGCAACTGGAGGGGCGCATCGTCCTGGTGGGTGTAACTGCGCTCGCACTCCTCGACCAGAACACGACAGCGCGCGGCGAGCGCATGTCCGGAATCGAAATTCACGCGCAGCTCATCGAGAACATCGTCGAGGGCGCGCTGCTGTCCCGGCACCCCTGGGGGCGATACGTCGAGACGCTGGTGTTTGTGCTTGCCGCGATCCTGGTTGTCGTTCTGGTGCCGCGCACCCGGCCCCTGCGCTCGTTCCTCGCACTGCTTGCATGCTGGGCGCTTGTGATTGCTGCGGGGGTTGCAGCCTACGCGTTTGGCGGAGCGCTTTTCGACCCGACGGCCCCCTTGGTCGGTGTGACCCTGCTCTATGGGTCGATGCTCTCCGCAACGCTCGTGGCGAGCGATCGGCAGCGCCGGCAGTTGAGCGCGCGCCTTGCAACCGAGCGTGAGGCCGCAGCGCGCGTGACTGGCGAGCTCGAAGCGGCAAAGCGCATCCAGATGGGGATGCTACCGACACGTGAGTCGGTGCTGCGAAACGAGCGCCGCCTTGAAATTTTTGCGCACATGAAAGCCGCGCGCGAAGTCGGCGGCGACCTCTACGATTTCTTCGCGCTGTCCGAGAATAAGTTCATGGTGATCGTGGGCGACGTGTCCGGCAAAGGGCTTCCGGCTTCCATGTTCATGGCCGTGAGCAAGGCGCTTGCAAAGAGCTGCGCGTTGCGCGCGCCTGCTACCCCGGCGGAGCTCATGATCACTTTCAACGCGGAAATCTCGCGGGACAATCCCGAGCAGCTGTTCGTCACGGTGCTCGCGCTCATCATGGATCTCCACAGCGGCGAGCTGATCTACTGCAACGCCGGGCACGAGCCCGCCATTCTCGTACGGCGTTCCGGAGAAACGCTCACCCTCGACGACGGCGGCGGGCCGCCCTTGTGTGTGGTCGACGATTTCCAGTACGAAGAGGCGCGCGTGATGCTCGAGCCGCGGGACATCGTGGCACTCACATCAGATGGCCTCACCGAGGCGATGAACCGTTCGGGCGCTCTTTATGGGCGCGCGCGCCTGAAGGCGATGCTCGATTCCCCCGCGCGAAGGGACGTCGACGTGACGATCCTGGGTCTCGAAATTCTGGCGGGCATCAAGTCTTTCGAAGGCGACGCAGAGCCGGCTGACGATCAGACCTTGCTGCTCGTCTCGTGGCGCGGCCCGAACTAGCGCCGTGAACCTATCTTATGTTGATCTCGGCCCGACGATTGCGCGCTTCGGCCACGCCGTCAGCGCTTCGCACCAGAGGTTCGCGAGCCCCGCGGGAGACAATCGTGATGCGGTCCGCGGGCACGCCGCGCTGAACGAACATATCCTTGATGCGTTCCGCGCGCTTCTGCGAAAGCGCATCGTTGATGCGCTCGGCACCGACCTGATCAGCGTGCCCGATCACGGTAATTTCGGGAACCGGGCGCCGCGCGAAGTCCTGCAGCATGGACGTCATGGACTTGCGCGATTCTTCCGTGAGCTCATCCTGCGCAAACAAGAAATAGACGGTAAGCGAAGCAGGCGCCGGCGGCAGCGAGGACAGCGCCGCAGCGAACTGCTCGCCCGTGATCGCGGGATCGGCGCGATCGACTTGCAGCACACCGTCACTGCCGGCACTCGCGCGGGCGTAAGCGCTGTCGAGCATGACCGCTCGAGAACCCTGCTGAACATCGACCGCGCCAGTCGTGCCGTCGCTTCCCGACAGCAGGATCACACGGTCGCCGGAGACCGGCCCAGGCGGCGTTGCGCACGCTGCAAGCAGCGTGGCAACAGCGAAAACGACAGCGCGACGATTCACTCGGCGTATACGAGGAACTCGGTACCGCGCACGCCGAGAACCATCGTGGGCGTGCGCACTTTCATCGCTTCGGGCGACTGCTTTGCCATCCGGCCTGATACCACGGCAAGCGTGCCACGCGAGAGCGTGGCATCGAAGGTGCCGGCATGCGTACTCGGATCGAACGAGTATCGATTAAGAACGAGCACGCTGTTCGGTCCCGCAGAGACACGCGAATTGTCGATGAATGTGATGCCGACGGCGCCATCCGCGCCGGTAACGACGGTGTCGGTCGCGCGAACTGCGGTATCCAGGACGGCAGGTACACGCTGGCCCTCGCGCTGGATGTGGGCGTCACCGCGCGCCGACTTGATGCGACCGATGTCAGCCGCCGGGGAAGACGTGGCGGTGACCAGAAGCGCGATGAAAATGAGAAGCGTGAAAGGCTGCGACATGAGGCCTCCTTGCGTGCGGATGAGAGCGAGAGCTTATACGCTGAATCCGGCCCCCGCTATACTACTTGAAACAAGACGGAGCCTCAGGGGTGGATAGTCCAGCCAGGCGATTCAGCGGCAGGCAGGCTGAGTTCGACTCGATTGCGGCGTTCATCGATTCGCAATGCTCGAGTCTCGCGCAGGACGAGCGCCTGCGGATCATCCTGCTCGTCGAAGAGCTCTTTGCCAACAGCGTTAACCATGGCTACGGCGGTGACTCTGACAAGCCTGTCTGGGTCAGCGTTCACGTGGGTAACGACACGTGTCGCGTGATTTACGAAGACTGCGGACCGGCGTATGACCCTTTCGCTGCCGTCGATGCGAGCACAACCGAAGCTGAACTGGAAGAGCGACGGGTCGGCGGACTTGGCATCGTTCTCCTGATGGAGCTCTCCTCGGGCCGAACTTACGAACGGCGGGGTGACCGGAACGTTGTGCAGCTCGACGTCCCCCGAGCGACCCCGGGCCAGCGGACTGACAGCGGACGCAACTGATCAGCGGCCCCTCATTTACCGTCAGGGCCGGCCCGCGCGGACATAGCCCCGGCTGCAGCGCCGCCCGCGCTCAAGCGAACGCACGGAGGCGGCGTGCCACGCGCCACCGTGTTGCCTCGGCAGGACGATGCGATTACCCTTCCCGCTCGCCAAAGCCATCCGTTCACTCGAGACGCCAGGGACCACGATCATGAGAACCTCCAATCGGAAATCAACTGTCACGCGCATCCGGCCCGCACGCGCTCCGCGCGGCGTCAGCGCCGCAGAATGGGAAGCGCGTTGCGAGCTTGCGGCGGCGTTTCGCCTCGCCGCGACTCTCGGCTGGACGGATATGCTCGGCACCCACTTCTCGCTCCGGGTCCCGGGTACTGAAGACGAATTCCTGATCAATCCGTACGGACTTCTCTTCGAGGAAGTTACCGCCACATCCCTGATCAAGGTCGACATCGACGGCAACAAGCTTTCGGACTCCCCTTATGAAGTGAACCGCGCCGGGTTCGTGATTCACAGCGCTGTGCATATGGGGGCGCAGGACGCGCATTGCGTCATGCACTGCCACACCACGACAGGTGTCGGCGTCGCGACCCAGCGCCAGGGCCTGCTGCCGATCACGCAAATGGCGCTCACGGTATGGGGCGAGCTCCGCTACCACGACTACGAAGGCGTCGCCGATAACGAAGACGAGCGCGTGCGCATCGTGGAAGACCTCGGAGACGGCACGATGATGCTCCTTCGTAATCATGGAACGTTGACTGTCGGCGCGACCGTGGGAGAAGCATTCGCGCGGATGAACCGCATTGAGCGCGCCTGTCGTTTTCAGATTGCTGCACTCTCAGGCGGTGCAGAACCCAACCCGATTCCGCAGGAAATCATCGACTACACGGCGCAGCAGGGGCGCGAGTTGAGCGCGAGCGGCCGCGGCGCCGGCGGCAAGCTCCTGTGGTCGGCTCTGAGACGCAAGCTCGATCGCGAAGACCCGGAATACCGGCAGTAGCGCGAGCGATGGAAGTCCTCCAGCACGGCCCCGGGTTCTTTGCTGAGATTCGCGG
>JBKJPI010000302.1:0-4383 GCA_046595235.1 Burkholderiales bacterium
GTGAGGCCGATCACGTCCCGGCCCTGCGCGCGCAGCTCGCGGACCATTTGCCCCGCGGCATTGGAAGGAGAGTGCTTGATGCGATCCAGGCGGGGCGCAAAAAAACCTGACATGCAGAGCTGCTCCAGTAAAAAACGTTTACGTCGGTGGCCAGGCATCAGCTCTACCACGGCGGTATAGCATCTGTGCGTAATTGTAAGCTGTTGACAGTTTAATGCGAAGTTAAGTATGGTCACAGCATGGCCGTTTCACCACTTCGTCTGAACCCCGGGCCGGGCCGCCCCGTGATCGCCGAGCAGGCTGTGGAGGCCAGGCGCTCGCAGACGCTCGTCACCATCTGCCACGCCGAGATCGAGCGCATGATCCTCGACGCCGAGTTGGAAATGGGCTCCCGCGTGAACGAGCTGGCGCTCGCAGCGCGGCTAGGTATCAGCCGTGGGCCGGTGCGGGAAGCATGCCGTTCCCTCGTGGAGGCCGGCTTGCTGGAGACCCACACGAATCGCGGCTTTTTCGTCCGCAAGCTCACGCCGCGCGAAGTGATCGATCTATACGACCTCCGCGCCGGCCTCATGTGGCTTGCTGGAAAGCTCGTGGCGCAGCGCGTCACGCCGGAACAGCTGAACCGTCTGCGCAGCCTGGTGGACGCCATGGATACGGCATGTGCTGAAGGTGACACGGCGCGGTTCCAGAACCTCAACGCCGATTTCCATGGTGCGCTGGTAACGGCCACTGACAACCGCCGGCTGCAGGATGTGTACAACGGACTGGCGAAGGAATTGCGACTTTTCCGCCGGCGCGGTCTGGTTTCGAGAGACGCGATGGAATCATCCAACGCGGAGCATGGCGCCATCATCTCCGCGCTCGAAAGTCGGGATGCCGCGCGCGCAGCATCAATCATGGAAAACCACATCCTGCAGGGAAAAGCGCGCTTCCTCAGCGCTGCCGGCAATGAGCTTGAGGTCGCACCGTCAAGTGATCGGTGATCGCACTCGGCGGTGTGCCGCCGCACTTATTTTCTTGGGCGGTCTGTCAGCGCAGTCGAGCGACGCGCAGACCCCGTTTCCGGCCCGCCCGATACGCATCATTGTCGGCTTCCTGCCTGCGAGCAGTAACGATCTGCTGGCGCGCTTTATCGGAGCAAAGCTCGCAGAGCGTGTGGGGCAGCAGGTCGTCGTCGAAAACCGCCCGGGCGCGAACGGCATCATTGCGAGCGAGCACACGTCTCGCGCCACACCCGACGGCCACACCCTGATGCTGATGTCGATTTCGCACACGATGAATGCCGCGGTGCACAGCAAGCTGCCTTACGACGCGTTGAAATCGTTTTCTCCTGTAGCGACGGTGGGCACAGGACCGCTCATCGTGGCGACGCAACCTTCTTTTCCAGCGTCGCGCGTCGCCGGGTTGATCGACATCGCAAAAGCGAAGCCGAACAGTCTCACCTACGCGTCGGCCGGGATTGGCGGCATTAATCACTTCGGCGCTGCGCTGTTTGCCCGTGTCGCCGGCGTGCAGATGGTTCACGTGCCATACAAAGGCGGCGCACCCGCGTTGACTGACGTGGTCGCGGGACACGTGCAGCTGATGTGGGGCTCGATGCCTCTCACGTTACCGCAGCTTCGCGCCGGGCGTATCAAGGCACTCGCCGTGACGAGCATGAAACGCTCACCGATGGTGCCGGAGGTGCCGACGATCGCCGAGAGCGGTGCACCGGGTGCAGAAATCAGCGCATGGTGGGGTCTGCTCGCGCCTGCCGGCGTTGCCGCGCCGCTGCTCGCGAGGCTCAATTCAGAGATCGGCAGCATATTGCGTGAACCCGAGGCTGTACAGAAGCTCTCCGCGGAGGGCGCCGAGCCATGGATATCGTCGAGTGCGGAATTTTCGCGTCTGATCAGTTCTGAAATTCAGAAGTGGACGCGCGTCGCACGCGAAGCCGGCATTCGCCCGGAATAACCGCCCACTGCGCTAAGCGCTATTGGAGAGACCCGTATGAAATTCAGCAATTTTCTGTTTCCGGCTGCAATGACGGCTGATCTCGATCACGAGATCATCCAGGAGACTTTGCGCGAGGGGCAGCTTTGCGATGAGCTCGGCATGGACATGCTGTGGCTTGCGGAACACCATTTCGACGGCATCTGCGCCTACGTCGATCCGGTCACCTTCGCCGCTGCGCTGGCCGCGAGCACCAAGCGCATTCAGATCGGCTTCGCAGTGGCGCAGATGTCGCTGCATCACCCCATTCGCATGGCCGAGCAGATGTCTCTCATCGATAACATCAGTAACGGGCGACTGGTCGTCGGCCTGGGACGGGGCACCGCGTACAACATCTACGACTACCAGGGCTACGGCATCGACCCCGCTGAAGCATACGAGCGGCTCATCGAAGCAGAGGACATCATGATCAAGGCCTGGACGACCGAGAACTATCGGCACCAGGGCAAGTACTGGAACATTCAACTGCCGAAGTTGCGGCCGACGCCGTACACGAAGCCGCACCCGCCGATCGTGCGCGCGTGCTCCGGCGAAGAAGCGATGCTCGGCATGGCGCGCGAAGGCCGGCCGTTCCTCATGAACATCCAAAGCAACGACGTGACGAAGCACCGCATGGACCTCTACCGCAAGACCATGCGCGAAAGCGGCCATGACGAAGCAACGGTGGCGCGTAACGTGGACGACACCTGGATCTGGCGCAACGTCTTCGTTGCTGACACCGATGCGGAGGCGAAGCGGCTTGCGCTGCCTGCTTTCGAAGCCCAGCAGGCGTTTCGTCAGGCGATGCGGAAGAAGGTGTATGAGGAGCAAGGCCTGCTGCTGAAGCAGGAGACCGGGCCCGTCGCGCGCAATCAGGTGCAGCACTCGATGATCTACGGCTCTCCTGCGACCGTCGCTGAAGAGATGGCGAAGATCGAAGACATCGGCGTCGGCGGTGTGCTGATGGTATTTCGCATCGGCCCCATGTCTTACGACGTCGCCGAAAACAGCATCAGGCTCTTCATGAACAAAGTGGTACCCGAGCTCAAAGGATCGACGAAGGCGCTTGCAGCAGCTTAAGGAACCTCTGAACAAGTCCCACGTGGAGCGCTTCGAGGTTCGTGAAGCGGCGCAGTGGGCTCAGGCTTCGCACTCGCGACCAAGCCCCTGCGCCCGCGCGAGGTCGAGCACTTTGGCCGCTACGTAAAGATCCTGAACCGCCATACCGTGTGATTCATAGAGCGTGATCTGCTCGTCGGACACTCGTCCTCTGCGCATGCCGGCAATGATTTCTCCCAACTCCGGCAGTGCATCCCACTGCAGCTCGCCGGACTCCACGAGCGGCAGAAGATCGCCGCATTCGCGGCGTGCCGTCTCGCGCGAGTCGACACACAGGACCTCACAACGCTGAACCGCGCGAGCGTCGAGCTCGCGCCGCGTGAGGACGTTCGAGCCGGCCGCATTGATATGTTGACCGGCTGCAAGCCACGCGCCCTCCAGAACGGGCAGCGATGACTTCGTGATGACGTTGATGATGTGCGCGCCTCGCACTGCCGCTTCCGCGCTGGCGGCGGGTATCACCTCGATGTCGAGCCGCTGCGACATCGCACGACAGAAGTGCTCGAGCTTGTCTCGCGTGCGGGCATAAATTCGCGCCTCACGCACGGGTCGCGCCGCGCACACCGCCTCCAGCTGTCCTGCGCCGATGCGGCCGGCGCCAATCTGGCACAAGATCGTGCTGTCGCTGCGTGCGAGATGGCGCGTCGCGACAGCGGTTGCCGCGCCGGTTCGCACCACATTGAAGAAATCAGCCTCGATGAGCGCCAGCGGCTTGCCGGACGTCGCTGCGTAGAGATACAGATGGGAGCGGCTTCCGTGCGGCGTGGCGTAATACGCCTTGTAACCGGCCACGCCTGCTCGAGGCGCCGCGCCTTGCAATATGCTGAGGGTTCCGAGCGGGGTGCGGGTTCGCTCGCGCGGCACATCCACGGCGTGGTGGCCAGCGTGATCCTGCAGGCCACGCTCGACGCACTCAATCGCGTCACTCATGACAAGCACGCGTTTCACGTCCTGCTCGGCGAGATGAAGCATCCAGGGCTTGCGGCTTGCGTCAATCGACGCGAATGCCGGCCGCCTTCACGACCTGTGTGTACTTTGCGATTTCGGCTTTGATCAAGCTTGCGAAGTGCTCGGGCGTATTGCCTGCGCTCTCCAGCCCTTGCGCGGCGAGCGCTTCCGACATGCCGGGCAACCTGAGCGTCGCAAGCAGATCGGCGTTGAGCTTGCGCACCAGCGCCGTTGGCGTCTTCGCGGGCGCGACGATGCCCTGCCAGTTAGACACTTCGAAGCCGGGCAGTCCGACTTCCGCGATGGGCGGAACATCGGGCGCCGCAGCGCTGCGGATCGCCGTCG
>JBKJPI010000331.1:0-7721 GCA_046595235.1 Burkholderiales bacterium
CCCGCCGCGGGTTGGACACGGTACGGCGCGA
Organism: Burkholderiales bacterium; assembly: GCA_046595235.1. Lineage (GTDB taxonomy): Bacteria > Pseudomonadota > Gammaproteobacteria > Burkholderiales > SG8-41 > JAQGMV01. The sequence goes on from JBKJPI010000331.1 coordinate 32, forward strand.
CGCACAAACGGTGTCCCGCGCGCTCACGCAGGATTTGCGCGCCGGCGACGTGTTGCTCATGCACGACGGCAACTGGGGCCGGACGGCGAATGATGAGCCCATGGTGCTCGCGGTATTGCCGATGGTGCTCGAGAGTCTGCGCGCGCGCGGGTTGAAATCTGTTGCCTTGCGTACGGCTCTTGAAACACACTAAACGTATGGACCCGCTCGCAATCACCGGCGACTCGATCGTCAACAGTCTCGGCATCGGCCGCATGGCGGTGCTCGACGCCCTGCGCGGCCGACGATCCGGCCTTGCGCGGTGCGACTTCGAAACCGTTGATCTCGATACGTGGATCGGGCGCGTCGACGGGCTCGACGACGTGTGCCTGCGTGAAGACCTGCAACACTACGACTGCCGCAACAACCGGCTTGCGCAGCTCGCCCTGGAAACCGACACCTTCGCAGATACGGTCCGGGCTGCACGCGAACGCTACGGTGCATCGCGCGTCGGAGTGTTCGTGGGGACGAGTACCTCGGGTCTGCTGCAGGCGGAAATCGCATACCGCACCCGGGACGATGTAACGGGCGCATTGCCCGAGGAATTCCTCTACGCGCCGACTCAGAACAACTTTTCGCTCGCCGCGTTCGTTCAGCGTTATCTCTCGCTCACCGGTCCGGCGATCACTGTCTCGTCTGCGTGCTCGTCGAGCGCGAAAGTGTTCGGCAACGCATCCCGCATGATCGCTGCGGGCCTGTGCGACGCAGCTGTCGTTGGCGGCGTCGATACCCTGTGCCTCACGACCCTGTACGGATTCAACTCGCTCGAGCTCCTGTCGCGCGAACCCTGCCGCCCGTTCGATGCGAGGCGCGACGGCATCTCGGTTGGCGAAGGCGCCGGTTTCGCGCTGCTGGAGAAATCGGGTGACGCGCGCACCACGCTCCTCGGCGTCGGCGAAAGCTCCGATGCGCATCACATGTCCACGCCGCACCCTCAAGGGCTCGGCGCGAAGCTCGCGATGGAACGCGCCCTTGCGGCGGCGAATCTTGCACCGGGCGCTATCGACTACATCAATCTGCACGGCACGGCGTCCAGGACGAATGATGCTTCTGAAGACCGGGCCGTCTGTGACGTGTTTGGAGATGGAACGCCTGTGAGCTCGACCAAAGGGGCAACCGGACACCTGCTCGGTGCCGCCGGCATCACTGAAGCGATCATCGCGCTCCTCGTAATCGAGAACGGTCTGATGCCCGGCGGGCTGCACACCGGTACGCAGGATCCGATGCTCCATAGCAGATACCTCCTCGATAACCAGGAAGCGAGTGTCAGTCGCGTGCTCACCAACTCCTTCGGTTTCGGGGGCAGCAACTGCAGCCTGGTGCTGGGCTCGCGCGGTTGATCCGGGTCTATGTGGAGGGTGTCGGGCTCGTGGGCCCGGGCTTGCGCGGCTGGGCGGCCGGCCGCGAGATACTTGCCGGACGGCAACCGTATGTGGCCGGAGCCACGGTCGTCGAGGCGCCGCGACAATTACCGTCGGCGGAAGGTCGGCGCACGGGCCTGCCGGTCAGGTTAGCTCTCGCAGTCGCGCGCGAAGCGTTCGAACATGCGGGACGCGACGCAGCCGCAACGCGGACCGTATTTACATCGTCCAGCGGAGACGGCGACAACGTGCACGATATCCTCGAAAGGCTCGCCTCGACCGATCGCGCGCTGTCGCCGACCCGCTTTCATAATTCAGTGCACAACGCCGCTGCGGGCTACTGGAGCATCGCAGCGTCGTCACACGAACCTTCAACGAGCCTGTGCGGCTACGACGAAAGCTTCGCGGCCGGCTTGATCGAGGTGGCAAGTCAGATCGCGGTCGAGGGCAAAGCCGTGGCACTGATGGCCTACGATCACCCATACCCGCCGCCTCTGCACGAGAAGAGGCCGCTCATCGCGAGCTTCGCGGCAGCTTTCATCCTCGCACCTGAAGCCGGCGGCCACGCGCTTGCCGCCCTCGACATCGACACCACAGCCGCGGACGCGAGCGCCCTCAGCGTAATCGACGATCCGGCTCTCGAAGCATTACGAGCCGGCGTTCCCGCTGCACGCTGCCTGCCCCTCATGGGCGCGCTCGCACGCGACACCCACGAAGTCCTCCTCCTCGAATACGTCAGCGGCGCACGTCTTCGCATCACCGTCACCCCATGCGAGTAGACAAGGCGGGCATCGCGGCGCTCATTCCCCACGCGGGTGCGATGTGCCTGCTCGACGAGGTGACGCACTGGGACGATTGCACCGTCAGCGCGCGAAGCCGCACGCATCGCGACGCCGGGAATCCGCTGCGGAGTGACGGCTGCATTCCTGCATTGAGCGCAATCGAGTACGCGGCGCAGGCGATGGCGGTTCACGGTGCGCTCGTCGGCGCCGTCTCGGAGCGGCCGCTCGCCGGGTATCTCGTGAGCGTTCGTAAAGTGATATGCCTGTCTCCGCGCCTTGACGATCACGAAGGTGATCTTTTTGTCGAAGCACGGCAACTCGCCGGAGATGCAGAGCGCGTCATGTACTCATTCGCGCTTCGTGTCGGCGACGCAGAGGTGCTCAGCGGAACCGCGACGGTCAAGCTCGACGCCGGAGTGCCGCCTTGAGGCGCGCGCTCGTAACCGGCGGCAGCGGCGCAATTGGCGCGGCCATCTCGCGAACGCTTTCGAAGAGCGGTTGCCATGTCATCGTCCACGCGAATTCGAGGCTTACCGAGGCGGAGCGCGTTGCTGCGGAAATCGTTGCCGGCGGCGGCTCTGCCGAAGCAGTGGCATTCGACATCGTCGACCGCGCGCAAACGGCCGCCGCACTCGAAATCCTCCTCTCGAGCGGCGCGATCCAGGTGATCGTGAACAATGCGGGAATGCATGACGACGCGGTAATGCCCGGCATGAGCGGCGAACAGTGGGATCGTGTGATCGACGTCTCACTGAACGGATTTTTCAACGTCACGCAGCCTCTTCTCATGCCGATGATCGGAACGCGGTGGGGTCGGATCGTCAGCATGTCTTCGATCGCAGCGCTTGCCGGCAACCGCGGCCAGACCAACTACGCGGCGGCCAAAGCCGGCTTGCACGGTGCAACGCGCTCGCTCGCGAAAGAGGTCGCCTCGAGGGGGATCACCGTGAACTGCGTCGCGCCCGGGATCATCGCGACGCCGATGTCGGCGGATGTCTTTGCAAAAGAAGCCATCGACAGGCTCGTGCCGATGAAGCGTGCCGGTACTGCCGAAGAGGTCGCCGATCTCGTCGACTTTATTGCGTCCGATCGTGCGGCTTACATTTCCGGGCAGATCATCGCCATCGATGGCGCGATGTATTAGAACGCTCCTGTCGTTGGAGCGAACCGGTGTGCGCCTCGCGATGACATGTTTCAGGGGTCATCCTGTTTCTCCGGGCGGTACATGCCTTCGACTTCGACGAGCAGTTCCGACCGGCAGATGTCTGCCTGGAGGTAAATTACGCTTGCCTTTCCGAATGTGCGCGCCACGGCACCTTCGACGACGGGCAACGAGTCGGCGCTTCGCAGATAGGCTTTCAGCAAAAGACCCTCGCCGGCGTCGGCCGACGGCGTGTTGGCATACCCGGCCGCGAGGATCAGGGCGTTGACGTTGGCAAGCGTCTCTTCGATCTGCGCCGCCGCGTCGCCGATGTGCCGTGTCTCGTGTCCGACGATGCTGGCCGTGCCCGATATCGCCAGTGCGCGGTCGCCACTCTCCGGCATCAGCATCGCGCGTGAGAAGGTCGGACTGCGCGGCCCATAACGCTCGGGATAGCGGTACGCGCTCACCTGCCGCGGATTTTCGACCGGTGTTCCACGTTCGCTGCCGGCGATGAAGTACACCGTAAGCGCACCGGCGCGGGACCCGAGGGCGCTCGCCGCCGGCATGTCAGCGTCTTTCGTCCGACCGAAAGCCTCGAATGCATCGTGACGCCCGATATTGAACAGACGATATCGCTCTATACCGCCCGCATCGGCGTTGATTGCCGGAAAATAATTCCATGTACGCCAAAGGTGTGGGACGCCGAGCGCTGCGATCGATTCGAACACGCGGCGATATGCAAGGCGCCCCGCAGCTTCAGGATCATCGACGTTCGGGATTTGCAGCGCGCCGAAGAAGACATCGCGAGTTCGGGCACCGCTCACACCGTGCGCATCGATGCGCTCGATCGCGTCCGCGCTCTCCCAGATTTCGCAATAACCTTCGTCCAGTAACGCGGGCATGTCGACCCAGAAACCGGAGAATCCTGGCGGAGGATGCCGGCCGAACGCGACGGCCCCGAGCCACGGCGCTTCGGATGCGAGTCGGGCCTCGAGACGGCCGTAGCTCACATAACTCAGTCTAAGTCTGGGCAGCAAAATGGGAGACGCGTGTGTGTTGCGCTGAAAACGGCCGGTGATACGAAGGACAACCCTGTCAGGCGCCTGCTGCCTGGATCGCGAGTCTTCGCTTGCTCCACGCCGACCATGCGCGGCGCGGGCTCGCGAGACTGAAGAGATAGTACAGAACCTTGAAAGTGAAAAGCCTGGCCGCGACCGGAGTCTCCCGGAATATGTCGCCCGCCAGCATGGACAGCACGGCTTCCTGCAGCTTCTTGTTGCGCGGACGCATGAAGAGATCGCGGAACGCCGGGGTCGTCAGCCTGTAGATGAACCACGAGAAAACCCGGGGTCCGTGACGCATGCCTTTGTCGAAACGCTTCAGCGCACGCGCCGCTTCGCCCGGTGAGCTGAGGCACGTCTCGACGGTGTCGGCGCCCGCAAACGCGCTGCGCATCGCAAAAAAAACGCCGGTCGAGAAAACCGGATCGATGAAGGTGAACGCATCGCCGATCATGATGTAGTTACGTCCCGACGCGCGCTTCACAGTATAGGAGTAGTTGCCAGTGGCGGTAGCCGGCGACATGAGGATGGCATCCGCGAGGCGCGCGGCAAGGCCGGGACAAAGAGCGATCGTCTCCATCAGGAACTGATCGGGATCGCACCTGCGCGACGCCATGTAAGCGGGCGAACACACCGCCCCGACGCTGGTGGCGCCATCGACGAGCGGTATGAACCACAACCATCCGTAATCGAACCAGAAGAGGCTGATGTTACCTTCAGCTTTCCCGGTCAGGCGTCTGGCGCCTGAAAAATGGCCGAACAGCGCAGCGCTTGCGTGCTTTTTGTTGCGCTGTTTGGCGCCGAGCTGGTTCGCGAGCACCGTGTCGCGGCCTGAAGCGTCCACGACGAAGCGCGCGCGAATCCGCTGCTCGGCGCCGTCTTTCCGCCGCATGCAGACCACAGCAACGTCCTCGCCGAACTCGACCGCGCTCACGCGGCACTCCTCGAGCGCCACCGCACCTTTGCTTACTGCATTCCTGAAAAGAATTTCATCGAAGTCAGCGCGCCGCACCTGATATGCGAGCGGAAAAGATTTGTCGAGCGCACCATCGAAGTCATACGTCACCGGCTCGCCGTGCCATGGAGATACGAGCTCGGCGCCGTATTTGCGCATGCCGATGCGCTCGATATCTTTGGCAACGCCCAGTTCTTCGAAGAGCGGCAGATTCATCGGCAGGAGCGATTCACCGATATGAAAGCGCGGATGTGCCGCCTTTTCGAGGAGGACCACGCTTCGGCCGCGTGCAGCCAGCAACGCCGATATCGTGGACCCGCCCGGTCCGCCGCCGATGACCACGACGTCATGTATTTCCGACTGAAAATCTGTATGGCTGTTCAGCACCCTGGCGCCCTGTGAAATTCAAGACCAGATATCCGGCCCACTATAAAACGCGACACCGGCGGGTGTCGAGAGGCAGCGCTCGATGCGAGGCGCTCGAGACGTAAATAGCGAAGGCGATCGCTATAATCGAAAGTAACCTCGGTATGTCTATGTGCGCGAAACCCTGCAGCACTTTAGCGCGAGCCTGATCGGATTCGCTTGCAACCGCTACATATCTCTCACGTTTCGATCGTCAACAGCCTCGGCCGAGGACGCAGTGCTGTGGCCGACGCCTTGCGCGAACAGCGTTCAGGACTCGCGCCATGCGCGTTCGAAAGCGTAGACCTCGAAACTTTCGTGGGGGAGGTGCCCGGGCTGGAACATTGTTCGGTTCGCACTGACCTTGCGGCGTACGATTGTCGCAACAACCGTCTGGCACAGATCGGACTCGAGCTGGACGGCTTTTCAGGCGCGGTTCGCAAGGCTGCGGAAAAGCACGGTCGGAACCGCATCGGCGTCTTCATGGCGACGAGCACCTCGGGCATGCTCGAAACCGAGCTTGCCTACCGCCGTCTGGAGCCTTCCAGCGGCGCGCTGCCCGCGGATTTCCGTTACGCAGAGCAGCACAACACGTTTTCAGTCGGCGATTTCGTGCGCCGTCATCTGGCGCTTGAAGGACCGGCGTTCGTAGTGTCGTCGGCGTGTTCCGCGAGCGCCAAGGTTTTCGGCAACGCCGCGCGCATGATCGCGGCCGGTGTTTGCGATGCGGCGGTGGTCGGGGGCGTCGACACTTTGTGTCTCACCACGCTCTACGGTTTCACCGCACTGGGACTGGTGTCGCGCGAGCCGTGCAGGCCGTATGACGTGAATCGGGACGGCATCTCGCTCGGCGAAGGCGCAGGCTTCGCACTGCTCGAGCGATCGTCCACCGAGGGGGCGCCTGTAGCGCGCCTGCTGGGCGTAGGCGAGAGCTGCGACGCGTATCACATGTCGACGCCTCATCCGCGGGGTGACGGCGCGAAGCTTGCGATGCGCCGTGCGCTCGACGCCGCAGGGCTCGGACCTTCGGATATCGACTACATCAACCTGCACGGCACCGGTACGCGAACCAACGACGCGAGTGAAGACTGTGCGGTGGCCGCCCTCTTCGGCACCCGGACGCCGTGCAGCTCGACCAAAGGCGCTACAGGTCATCTGCTCGGCGCCGCCGGAATAACGGAAGCGATCATTTCGATGGTCGCGCTCGAAGAGCAGTATCTGCCCGGAGGCCGCCCCACGAAAACGGTCGATCCGGCGCTGCGAAGCCGCTATCTCATCGACAACGAGCAGGCCGATGTGGGCTATACGCTGAGCAACTCCTTCGGGTTCGGAGGCACCAACTGCAGTCTCGTGCTCGGACAGGCGCGCTGATGCGAGTGTGGGTTGCCGGCGTCGGCGTCACGGGCCCGGGGCTCAACGGGTGGAACGCCTGCCGCGGTGTGCTCGGCGGCGCAGGCGCCTACGTGGAAGCGCCCACCGTTTACCCTCCGCTCGACGCTTTGCCGCCGGCCGAGCGGCGCCGGCTCGGGGTGCCGATCAAACTCGCGCTCGGCGCAGGTCTCGACGCGCTCCGAAACTCCGGGACCGACCCGAAGATGATCTCCATGGTGTTCACCTCGTCCGGCGGCGACGGCGAGAATGTTCACCGGATCTGCGAAACCCTTGCCTCGTCAGACCGGCAGATTTCACCAACGCGCTTTCATAACGCCGTGCACAATGCGGCCGCCGGCTACTGGAGCATCATTACCGGCGCGCAGGGGCCATCGACCAGTCTTTGCTGTCACGACACCAGCGTCGCCGCGGGCCTGCTGGAAGCTGCCGTACAGATCACCGCCGATTCAACCGACGTTGCGCTCATCGCTTACGACCACCGCTACCCCGAACCGCTGAACGCGGTGCGGCCGATCGGTGGTGACCTTGCGATTGCGCTGATTCTGTCGGCC
>JBKJPI010000601.1:0-2610 GCA_046595235.1 Burkholderiales bacterium
TCATCGCCGGTAACCAGCTTACGCAGGTGCTCGGTGATTACGGCGCGGAAGTCATCAAGGTGGAGCCGCCTGCGGGTGATACTTTGATGACTTCCGCGCCGTAATCACCGAGCACCTGCGTAAGCTGGTTACCGGCGATGAGCCGCGACAGGTCGAGCACGCGCACGCCGTCGAGCGTGCCTTTCGCGTCGGGATCGTAGTCTCTTTTAGCGAGCGCCACTTCTGCTTCCCCTCGCCCCCACCCTCTCCCCGCACGGCGGGGCGAGGGGGCGCTTCTCATCGCTTCTTGTCACTTCTTCTCGTCACTTCTTCTCGTCATTCCGGCTTGATGTTCGCGTCTTTCACAACTTTCGACCACTTCGCGATTTCTGTTTTCACCATGCCGCTGAATTGCTCGGGCGTAGTCGGCGAAGGCTCGGCGCCGAAATCCGAAAACACCTTTTTCATTTCCGGCGTTGCCATCGCCTTGTGAAGTTCCCCGTTTAGCCGGTCCACGATCGGCTTCGGTGTCTTTGAAGGCGCGAAGATCCCCCACCACAGCGAAGCCTCGTAGCCTGGCACGCCGGATTCCGCGATCGTCGGAAGCTCGGGCATGAACGTGGTGCGTTTCGCGCTCGTCACACCGAGCGCCCGCAGCCTCCCCGACTTCATCTGCGCAGTGACTGATGGAAGACTCACGATCACGATTTGCACATTGCCGGCCATGAGGTCCGTCAGTGCGGGCGACATGCCTTTGTGCGGAATGTGCACGGCTTCGATCTTCGCCTGCGATTTGAAAACTTCCATCGCCATGTGATTGATGCTGCCGACGCCTGACGAGGTGTAGTTGAGCTGACCCGGCTTCGAGCGCGCGATCGCCACCAGTTCCTTTGCAGTCTTCACGGGCAGCGAAGGATGAACGACCAGCACCATGGGCCCGTTTCCGACCATCGTCACTCCGGTGAGATCGTTCACCGGATCGAACGGCTGCTTGGGACTGATCGCCACGCCTGCTGCGAAAGACGTCGTCGTGATGTACAGCGTGTATCCATCCGGCGCAGCTTTGGCGCACAGGTCAGCGGCAATCAGCTGATTGGCGCCGGGACGATTGTCCACAATCACCTGTTGCCCGAGCGAGGGACTCATCCGCTGCCCGATCGCTCTCGCAAAGATGTCGTTACTGCCGCCGGGAGGCGCGCCAACGAGGATGCGGACGGGTTTGGATGGGAAAGCCTCCGCTGCGTACCCGGTGCTCGCGACAAGGACGCTCGAGCACAGGATTGCCGTTATGCGGTAAATGCAAACTGACATATTTTCTCCAGGAACAATGCTCAGGCGATAACACCAATGTCAATCGCGCGGGGTTACCGCACGATGACACGAAGTCATTTCGCGGATACCGACTTCCACAACGCCTCGAATTTTCGCTTTTCCTCCGGCATCCGTCTGGCCCACTCCGCACCGGACTGATACGCGATTGCGTTCGCTTCGATCGCCACACGCTTCAGGAATTCAGGATCGCGCAGCGTGGACTCGATCGCTTTCTCGAGCCGCGATTGGACATCCGGCGGCAGGCCGCGCGGTGCGCCGAAACCGCGTTCGGAGGAAATGACGATGTCCAGCCCCTGCTCTCGCGCGGTCGGGATGTCGCCGATGAAAGCGTGCCGTGACGGCGCGAGCTGCGCGAGCGCTTTGAGCTCGCGCGTACGAGCGGCCTGCAAATACTCAGTGCCGCTCATGGCCGCCATGTCGATATGTCCACCGGCAAGCGCGGTGCGCGTTTCTCCGGACCCCTTGAAGGGCACGTCGTTGACCTTCGCCCCCGATGCAGCAAGCAACGCAAGGGCGGTCATGTGACCGTTGGTGGCGATGCCGCTCGTGCCCATGGAGATGCCCTCGGGAGACGCTCTCAACTTGCGCACCAGGTCGGAAAGATTATTGAAAGGGCTCGCCGCGATCGTGATCATGACCGTGGGATCGTCCATGATGCGCGCGAGCGGGACGATAGCGGCGATGTCGTACTGGGTCTTGCGCTGGAGGGTGTTGGTTAGAAACGACGGCGTGGAAATGAGCGCAATCGTATAGCCGTCGGGCGCGGCGCGCTGCAGTGCGGCCCATCCGATTTCCCCCGAAGCGCCGGGCCGGTTCACCACCAGGAGCTTCGCCTTGCCGCCGAGCTGCTTTTCCATGAAAGGCGCCATGGCGCGAGCCATTAGGTCATTCGCGCCGCCGGGCGCGTAGCCGACGGTTACTTCGATCGGTTTGTCGTCGGGCCACGCAGCATGAGCCGCGTTGAGCGCTGCGAAAGACATGACAGCACCCGCAGCCAGGAGCCGCCGTAACGTTCTCTTCATGATTCCTCCTTTCTGATCCGGCTTCATGCCGGACATTTTTACGAGCATCGCGTATTGCGCGCTCACGCCTCGGGACTCATCCCCCACGGCATCGAATCGAGGCTCGCCCTGTAGTCGCGATTCGTCTGCGCAGGATTGCGATTGACCAGCGGGCGCGCGTACAGCGGGTGAGTCACGCTGCGAATCTCGTGCTCGAGCTCGTACACCGGCTCGTTGGTATCAGGGTCGACAAGCTGCCTGAAGCGATACTGAAATTGGTCGCTCTCCTCGAAGACGA
>JBKJPI010000090.1:0-3452 GCA_046595235.1 Burkholderiales bacterium
AGTGAGGCCTATTACCACCGTGCGCCCGCGGTGGGTGTCGGCATATACGCCGCACCAGGGTTCTATGGGCCTCGTCACCGCGGCCACCACCATCGCTACAGACACGGCCACCACGACTAACCATCGCCTGTCCGGGGCGGCGAGCGCACGCCAACGCGGGTGCGGCTCCAATTTTCATCCGGACGCTGAACCGGAGAGTTCCTTCATCAGTTGTTGCGTGGCACCATGTGGCCGGCGACACGCCGCGCCAAAGTGCCGCTCCGCGCTCCCTCGCGTGCTTGTGGCGGACCCCATAAGTCGGCCTATAATGTCGGTCGCTCGTTCAGCGGGGGACAGAATGAAGATAAAAATCCCAGTAAGAATCTCGCATGGAGCCGCCGCGCTCGCGGTGTCGTCGTCCATGCTTGCCGCGAGCCCGCTGCACGCCCAGCAAGCCCTTTCGTTGTCTTACAAGCTCGACGTGCGCGCTGAAGCTGTTCAGCCGGCGCCTGCAGTCAATCGCTGCGTGGGTTTTCACTGGTCGACGCTAGCCGGTTGCGGCCGCGATCTCCTGGCGAAGATCGCCCCCATGGCCGAGCGCGCGGTGAGGACGGTGTCCGTGTCGGCTGACGGCGTAGCCACTCCGCATGCGACGGGCTCCACCACCGCGGCGTCCACAGAGAACGTCGCGGTGCGCGCGGATGACTTTCCAACGCTTGGTGGAAGCGCCCCAGAGCAGCGCTACGTGCGCGCGGCGGGAGGCCGTGAAGCGCTGATCGGTAGCAGCCGAACGGCTGATCTCCTGCTCAAGTTCGGCTCGAAGCATCGGTTGCGGTCGAGCGAGGAGGGCGGCTGGGATTGGTATCGCTTCAACGATACGTCCTACCAGACCCACCTTCAGAACAACGGCCATAAGGCGCTCGGCCTCGAGCTTCTCCTTCCTTTCCAGTAGTCAGCGCGCCGAACCCCCAAAAGGCCGCCCCCGGGCGGCCCTTTGCATTTAACCGCCTGTCGGCGCCGTCCGACCGCTCGTCCGCTAACGGTCGAGGCGGTGGAATCCCGAGCCGTTATACGCTCACGACCCATCTTTCCGCCTCTGGGAGTACAGCCGCGTTTCAAGGCGCGTCGTGGGGGGCCTGACACGATAGCGATTACCTGACGGGACGGCGGACATGCACCTGCGAATGCGCTTCATCGGTAAGGCGCTTGAATATATGAACGCCAAGGGCCACGACGACCGCAGGCTTTCCCTGCAGGTCAGCCCCGAGCTCGTGCACGTGGGCGACCTGATACGACACCCGCTTTTCCCCGGCCGCAACGTATACGTCGTCGCACGCGAAGTCGATTTCGTCGATCGCTGCGTAAATGTCTGGCTCGATGAGCTTCCCGGCGCGGCGTTTCGCCAGGAAGAAGCGGACGAGGCTGACGCGCATCGCGTCCCGGCTGAATCTCCATTCCCGGATCAGCCGGTGGTCCTGGACGATTAGAGCGTCGTTGGCTAAAGCACCCGCATTCAGTGCCGTTAAAAATGTAGGAGCGCCAACCGGCGCAACGCCGTCCCCATGCGTGTGAGCTCAAAAGCCGCCGCAATCTACGGATCCTGGAATGAACACGCCGCGCGAAATTCTGATCCTGAACTTCCTCGTCCAAGATAAAACGCCGGGCGCGGTGCCGCTCGATCAATTTCTCGGGCGTGCGCTGCGCGCGCTTCGCACCCAGCTCGGCGTCGAGGCGGCATTTATCAGCCGCTACGACCGGGCCGGCCACGCGGTGCTCGAGCATGTCGACTCCGCGGATGGCGCGCTGCTGCCCGGCTGTTGGGACACTTATGCCTGGCAGGACGAGGCGCCGGCGCCGCAACCAGGCTGCGAGCCGGTCGAAAACAGCACCCACATGTGGATGAACGCTTCTCCGGTTCGGCGCGTCCGGCTCTCGGTCCCCCTCGAAGTGGGTAACGGTGACCGCTACGGTGCGCTGGTGTGTATCGGAGGCGCGCCCAGCGATGCTTTCAACGATCGCGATATGACAACGCTACGCGTGTTCGCGGAGATGGTCTCGGAGCACCTGGAGGCGGCGATCAATACCGACGCCCGCAGCATCGAAATCGGCAACGCAATAAAAAGTGTGATCGCAGGTGAAGGCCTGTCGTGCCTTTACCAGCCGATCATCGACATCGTGCGCGGCAGAGTGGTGTGCTTCGAAGCGCTCGCCCGATTCTCGACGGTCCCTGCGCGCAGCCCTGACGCATGGTTCGCGGATGCTGCGCGCGTGGGGCTGGACGTCGAGCTCGGCCGCAAAGTGATTGCACAGGCGCTCCGCAGCTTCCCGGTGCTGCCCGCGTCGGTGAGCATTGCGTTCAACGTCTCCTCCAACATTCTGCTGAACGGCAAGCTCGAGCGCGCGTTCGGAAGTGTTGCCCTCGATCGTGTAGTGATCGAGATCAACGAGCACATGAGCATTCGTCAGTACGACGAGATCGCCGTGGTCCTTGCGCCTTTACGCGAGCGCGGTCTTCGCATTTCCGTGGATGACGACGGTCGCGGCCTCGACGGATTCAGGCACATCCTCACATTGAAGCCGAACATCATCAAGCTGAGCCGCACCCTCGTGCACGGCATCGACAGCGATCTCGCGCGTCGGGCCCACGCGGGCGCGCTCGTGCAGTTCGGCAAGAGCCAGGGCTGTGAGCTGATCGCAGAAGGCGTCGAAACCGCAGCTGAGCTCTCGGCGCTGAAGATGCTGGGCGTCACACGCATGCAGGGTTATTTCTTCCGCCGTCCCGGGCCGCTCGAAAGCGCGGTCGCGCTGTGCAGCCGCGAAAGACGTACCGACCAGCCGGACGATGCGCTCGACTTTTCAACCGCGTCCGCGGCGTGACAAACACTTGCGCCACTGAGACAAAATCCCTAACGCGAGCCGGGCCCGGCGACGCATAGTGGAGACATCGCAGGCGTTGAGTCTGCGACCTAGGCAGATGGTAACTCTGCCGCTGACCCCAGCGTGAACGGGTTTCATGATGCGCCTCCCTCCTGCCACCTTCTGGTGGAACTTGCCCGGCGAAAGCCGGGCTTTTTCTTTGCCGATTTCAATCGGCAAAGAAAGCGCCCGGCTCGCCGGCGGGCATATTACGAACAGAGAGAAACCGAAGGTTTCCCTCCGTTACCTTCCATCCTTCGGTTTAACGGCGTTTAGAGTTAGGGCGGTGGAGCGATCGGCAGAGAGCCGAAGGAGGGGGAGGTTACGGAGGGGAACCTGGGTGCCCCTCTGTTCGTTGCCGAGTCGCGGCATGCCGGTAGGCTGCCGAGCGTCAGCGAGGTGCCGCGGCTAAGCGGATCGGGAGGCGCACTGCCTTCAGGCAGTGCGGGCCCCGTGGATCCGCTTCAGCTTGTCGAGTTGTTTGCCGTCCACTTCCGTGTTCGCACACAGGAAGTAGAGATGCGCGCCGAGGGGTTGCCATTCGCATTTGGCGCGGG
>JBKJPI010000377.1:0-4916 GCA_046595235.1 Burkholderiales bacterium
GAAGGAGTACTGACAATGAAGACCGATTCTCAACTGCAGGGCGACGTCCTGGCCGAACTCAAGTGGTGGCCGAGCGTCAACGCAGCGCACATCGGCGTGACCGCCAAGGATGGCGTCGTCACGCTCACTGGGCAGGTAACCCAATACACAGAGAAGGCTGCAGCCGAAGACGCAGCCAAGGGCGTTTACGGCGTCAAGGGCATGGCCAACGACATCGCGGTCGAGCCGCCCGGTTCCAACAAGCATTCGGATCAGGACATTGCCGAGGCGGCGCTGAGCGCGATGAAGTGGGACTTCGAGGTTCCCAACGACAAGGTCAAGGTCGTCGTGAAGAACGGCTGGGTCACGCTGGAAGGCACGGTTGACTGGCAGTATCAGAAGGACGCGGCCGTGCGGTGCGTGCGCTACCTGATGGGGGTCACCGCGGTGTCTAACCAGATCGCCATCAAGCCCACTGCGAAGTGGATCGACGTCAGGAACAAGATTGAAGATGCGTTCCGTCGCCATGCGGACCTGGAGGCCCGGCGCATCTCCGTCAACACTCATGACGGCAAGGTCACGCTCACCGGCAGCGTGTCGTCCTGGTCGGAGCGCGATCAGGCGGTCTCAGCCGCCTGGGCAGCACCAGGCGTGACTTCGGTCAAAAACGACCTCGCGGTCGTGCCCTGACGCGGCGTGACGGAACGCGGCATCGTCGCTTTCATCCGGCCGCCTGGCAACAGGCGGCCGGGCCCGGGTAGCGTCTGGTGTCTCATGCTAACCCTGTAGGGCTTCTGCTTTAAAGCAGCGCGCTCATTGAGCCGCTGCTCACGAAGGACGCCGCCGCGGACGAGCTCGTGGCAGCAATCCGGCGTGTCGCGGGGGGCGGCGCTTACATCACCCCCGAAACCACCGAGCGTCTCGTTCATGAGTCGAGCTCGGGGGCCGAAGGCCCCGCGCACGGCCGCCTTTCTGACCGGGAGTTCGAAGTGTTTCGCATGATCGTCGCGGGGCGCTCTGTCACAGATATCGCCAACGGCCTCAAGCTGAGCGTAAAGACGATCAGTACGCACAAGGCGCGGATACTCAAGAAAATGGCGGTATCGAGCCAGGCCGATCTCGTGCGTTACGCCATCGAGCAGGGCCTTGGGGACGATAGCGGCACCGGATAGAGCTGCGGTGCGTCATCTACACAGCCGGGTGCTGTGGACCGGAGGCCGGCGACTGAGCGCGTGCGTGACGCCTTCTCAAACGCCCTTTTCGTCTGTGTGGTCTTCGTCATCAGACTCGTAGCGTAGGACTATTCCTACTAGGGCCTCCTGCAGTCCTACCGACCGAATCAGCCGGCCGCCTATAGCGCCGCAGCGCAGGGCTCGCAATACTGCGCTCCATGAACGTGTTCCTCGTCGAAGATTCACTGCCCGTTCGCGAGCGTCTGGTCGAGATGATCGAAGCCGGGGGCGCGCACCGCGTCGTGGGCGAGGCTGCCACCTACGATGATGCGATTCAGGGCATCACCTCGGCCGCGCCCGACGTTGGAATTTTCGACATCAAGCTTGCCCAGGGGAATGGCATCGAGGCGCTGACCGAAGCGAAGCGGCGCGTGCCGGGCCTCGTGGGCATCGTCATGAGCAACTACGCGACCCCGCAGCACGTTAAAGCCAGCGCCGATGCCGGCGCGGCGTTTTTTCTGGATAAATCCGCAGATTTCGAGCGCATCCCCGGGATTCTCTCGTCGATCGCTTCAGGCAATCACGACAAGGAGGCGTCATGAATCTCGCTACGGTCGAAATTCTAAGGGGCGCACGCATGTTCAGGAATCCGGCTGCGCGGGAGCACACTGTCATCAACCTCGCCGTCGCGCGACCCACCAAAGGCGCCGTTCGCGCAGCGTCCTGCTCGAGTTGCTGCCTGAAAGGTGTGTGTTTGCCAAGCGGTCAGGACGCCGAGAAGCTGGCGGATATGGATGACCTTACTCGCGTCAAGCGCAAAGTCTCGCGCGGCGCGGCGCTCTATCGAAGCGGTGATGCGCTCGATTCGCTGTATGCGGTGCACAGCGGCTCCTTCAAGACCGTCGGGTTGTCACGCGGCGGCGAAGAGAAAGTGACCGGAGTGCACCTGGCGGGCGAAGTGCTCGGCCTGGAGGCGATCAATAGCCGCACACATGGCTATGATGCGGTCGCCCTCGAAGACAGCCAGGTCTGCATCATCCCTTTTGCCCAGTTGACGCAACTCGCTTCGCGTATACCTTCGCTGCAGGGCCAGCTCTTAAGGCTGGTGAGCGGCGACATCTCACGCGACCAGGGCTTGATGCAGCTCCTGGGCGGCATGGACGCCGAGCAGCGGCTCGCGGCGTTTCTGTTGAGCCTCTCCAGGCGCTACCAGAGGCTCGGCTATGCCTCGGCGCGGTTCAGCCTGCGCATGACGCGCGAGGAGATAGGCAGCTACCTTGGGCTCACCCTCGAGACGGTGAGCAGGCTCTTCTCCCGGCTGCAGCGCGACGGGCTCATCACCGCGGACCATAAAGAGATCGAGCTCAAAGACGTGGCACGGCTGCGGGAAAAAGTGGGGCACGAATAAAAGAGCGCCGTTCGCCGTGCAGCCTGAAACCGTTCAGCAGGTGCTGGCGCGTCTTCTCGAGCTCGTCTGGCTGCTGCTGCCGGCGTACTGCGCCAACATGGCGCCGCCGTTCGTAAAGTTCTGGCACGGCTGGAACCGTCCGCTACACCGACGCTTGCTGGGTGATCACAAGACCGTAGTCGGATTCGGGCTCGGCGTCGCCGTGGCGGGTGGAGCAGCCTTTCTCCAGTCGCGGCTCAGTCCTGCGGTTTCGCTTCTGTGGGGCCCGGACGCCTGGGTGGCGGTCGGGTTAGCCTCGGGTGTCGGCGCGCTCGGCGGCGACGCAATCAAGAGCTTCTTCAAGCGGCGCCTCGGCTTAGCACCCGGCGCCTCGTGGATACCTGCCGATCAGCTGGATTTCGCGGTGGGCGCGCTGATTGGACTCGCCTTGTTCGTTCCACTCAGCGCGAGCGACGTTGTTCTGGTGCTCGCGTTTACCTTCGTCGCCGACATCGCCGTGAACCAGATCGCCTTTCGCGTCGGCATACGCGATACGCCCTGGTAGCCGAACGATGGGAGTGTGCACAAAGAAGGAGCCGTAGATGAGAAAAATACTGCTACCGGTGGATGGATCCCGCTGCTCGGATCGTGCGGTCGCATACGTTATAGCGCTCGCGCGCCAGGGTGCCGCGCTCGAGGTGCACCTGATGAATGTGCAGGTTCTGATCGAGTCCGCTTACCTGCGCCGTTTCGTGACCCAGGAGATGATCGATACGTTCCACCAGCAGGGGACCGACGCCGCACTGAAGCCCGCGACCGCGATGTTGAGCGTGGCGGAGGTGCCGTACCACCGCGTGGCGGCGGTCGGACACGCGGCCGAGACGATCGCCCGCCATGCAACCGAATACGGATGTGACTGGATCGTCATGGGCACCCGGGGCATGGGCTCTGTCGGCAGTCTCGTGCTGGGTTCCGTTGCCACCCGCGTAATTCACCTCGCGGAAGTTCCGGTGACGCTGGTGAAATGAGGCTACTTCACCAGCGTCACCGGTATCTTGACGAGGTGAAGGACCTTCGTGGCTACGGAGCCCATCACCAGGCTCTTTATCGGCCCCAGGCCGCGCGTTCCCATGACGATTTCGCTGCAGCCATGGACCTCTGCGTAGAGCGCGATCTGCTGTGCCGGATCATCCATCTCGGTGCGCGTGCTGTAGCGGACGCCGGCCTCGTCCAGAAGTCGCTTCGCCGAGGCGAATGCAGGATCCGCTGCGTCGAGACCGAGCCGTTCGGTGAGCCCTGGCTTTGATATATCGGGGACATCGCGCGAAACGAGCGGCGGCTGCACGTGGAACAGGTGAACGTCTACATCGAGTCCCATCTTCGACAGTGCAATGACATGCGTTACCGCGTGATCTGCGCTGGGTGAACCGTCCACCGGGACAAGAATTCTTTGCATGAGGTTTTCCTTTCGTGGAAGAGATACTGCATCGCGCGGTGGGACCAGGGTTTGATCCAGATCAACCGTGCTGCCGTTCGTGCGCATACGATGTGATCGTGACGTCAATCCATGAACAACAATCGTCCAGAAAGGCTGACCGCATGAACAGCTCCGGCGAAACAGGCACCGAGAACATCGTTGTCGCCTCTCCCGAAATGACCGTCGCGACGGCGGCAAAGGTCATGCGAAACCAGCATGCAGGCGCAATCGTTGTCGTGGATAACACGCACGCACGGCCGGCGGTAACGGTAGGCTTGGTCACCGACCGCGATCTCGTGGTGCACGTGATCGCTCTCGGGCTCGATCTGAAGGCAATTACGGTCGGAGACATGGGCGAGCTTCTCGACAACCGGGGTTCCCGCGAGCTCGTCCAGATGATGGAGCGCCTGAAGGCGAAAGGCGTCCGCCAGATTCCCGTCATGGATGCGGAGGGGAAGCCTGCCGGCCTCGTCTCAATCGACGACGTGATCGGATCAGCAGTTCCGGAACGACCAAACTAGCTTGTGGCGTGCGAAACGATCGTGAGTTGATGGAGCGCTCTCAATGGCCGTTTTCGGTTTTGACGTGTACTCGCCGGCGGAGATCGCGCGTCGTGTAAACGACGTGGGCGTTGCCAAGGCGCACCTGCCAATCGCGGCTACGGCGATGCTGGGCGTGCTGGCCGGGGCGTTCATCGCGATCGGTTCTCTGTACTACACGCTCGTTGTGAGCGACGCGACACTGGGCTTCGCGGCGACCCGCCTGCTGGGCGGCCTGGTTTTTTCCGTAGGTCTGGTGCTCGTGGTTTTTTGCTGGAGGCGAGCTCTTCACCGGCAACAATCTGCTGGCCATGGCATCGGCCGACGGCGCCGTATCGACCCGCGAGCTCCTGCGGAACTGG
>JBKJPI010000380.1:0-3433 GCA_046595235.1 Burkholderiales bacterium
GATGGACCGCATCGTCCAATACCAGTCGGCCGAGCACGCCAACATCCACCGTGCGGTTCACTACCTGTCGGAGAAGGCGACGGCAGAGTACGAGGCGGCGCGTCAGAAGGTGCGGGCGTTCATCAACGCGGGCGAAGAGCGCGAGGTGATATTCACCAGCGGCACGACCGACGGCATCAACCTCGTCGCGCATGGGTATGGCCGGAAGTTCTTCCAGTCGGGTGACGAGATCGTTCTGACCACGCTCGAGCATCACTCGAATATCGTGCCGTGGCAGATGGTCGCGGAGGAGAAGGGCGCGAGCATCCGCGTAGCGCCAATCAACGATCGCGGCGAAGTACTTCTCGACGAGTATCGAAAACTTTTCACGCCGGCCACGAAATTCGTCGCAATCACACACGTTTCCAACGCGCTCGGCACCATCAATCCGGTCAAGGAGATGATCGCGATTGCGCACGAGCACGGCGTGCCGGTGCTGGTGGATGGCGCCCAGGCGGTGCCTCATATGCCGGTGGACGTGCAGGCGCTCGATTGCGATTTCTACGCATTCTCCGGACATAAGCTCTGCGGCCCGACGGGCATCGGTATTCTTTACGGCAAGGCGGCACTGCTCGAGAAGATGCAGCCCTTCAAGGGCGGCGGCGACATGATTCTTTCGGTCACCTTCGAGAAGACGACCTACAACACGATTCCCCACAAGTTCGAGGCGGGGACGCCGCCGATCATGGCGGCCATCGCGCTGGGTGCGGCTATCGACTACCTGACAGGCGTGGGGATCGACGCCATTGCGGCCCATGAAACCGATCTTCTCGACTATGCGACGCAGCAGGTGAACCGCATGCCGGGTGTGCGCATCATCGGAACGGCGGAGCGCAAGGCGGCAGTGCTTTCTTTTGCGATCGATGGCGTGCATCCGCATGACGTCGGAACGCTGCTCAACGAAGACGGTGTGGCGATTCGCACGGGCCACCACTGCGCGCAGCCCGTCATGCAGCGCTTCAAGGTGCCGGCGACGTGCCGCGCCTCGTTCGCGTTTTACAACACGCTGCACGAAGTCGATGTACTCGTTGCCGCGATGAAAAACGTCCAGAAGTTATTCAAATGACGAGCAGAGCGCTTTATCAGGAAGTCATCCTCGACCACAACCGCAAGCCCCGCAACTGGGGCGCGCTGCCGGACGCCACGCATCATGCGGAAGGGGTAAATCCGCTGTGCGGCGATCGACTGCAGCTAAGCGTCAGGCTCGCGGGAGAAGACGTGGAAGCGATCGCTTTCGAAGGCGAGTCATGCGCGATCTGCAAGGCGTCGGCGTCCATGATGACGAGTGTTGTCAAAGGTAAGCCGCGCGCGAGCGCAGAGCAGCTCATTCAGGAATTCCGGGACATGGCCACAGGCAAGCTCGACACTGAGAAAGAGCAGCACCATCTCGGGCGCCTCACGGTCTTTTCGGGCGTGCGGGATCTTCCGACGCGCGTGAAGTGCGCGATCCTGCCTTGGCATACGCTGCACGCCGCATTCAATTCGCTCGGCATGACCTCGACCGAGAGCGATGACGATCCGATGCACGAACCTGCGCCCGGTGGGGTTGCCTGAGCCATGCCCAAGATTGCCGAAATAGAACCGACACCGAATCCGAACGCGCGGAAGTTCATCCTCAAGGAGCCCCTCACCTGGGGCATCTCGCGTTCGTACGACAACGCCGCGCAGGCCGCTGACGATCCGCTCGCCGCTGCGCTGTTCGACATCGAGCACGTCACGAACGTCTTCTACGTCGACCACTGGATCACGGTGACGCAGGACGGTCAGGCTGACTGGCAGGAGCTGCTGCGCGACCTTGCGCCGCCCATCCGCGAAGCGCCGGGCGCCGACGATGACTCTGCGCAGTTTGCAGCACAAGCCCTCCCGCAGATGGAGGCGATGAGCGACGCCGATCGCGCGCGGCTCGACAAGATCAACGAAATCCTCGATGAGCAGGTGCGGCCGTACCTTCAGGGCGACGGCGGTGACCTGCACGTGCTCGGCCTCACCGGCAACCAGCTTACGGTTCACTATCAGGGCGCCTGCGGCAGCTGCCCGAGCTCTCTCTCCGGAACCCTCGCCGGAATCGAGAGCCTCGTGCGCCAGCTCGAGCCCGATATGGAAGTCATCGCCGTTTAATGAGCGGCTGGGTGACGGTGGCCCGCTGCGACGAGCTCTCACGCGGCGAATGGCGCACCACTGATGTCGATGGCACGCAGATCGTCGTCTTCAATCTGGAAGGCGAGTACTACGCGCTCGAAGATGTGTGCACGCATGATGGCGGCCAGCTGACGGGCGGCCACGTGGAAGACTGCGAGATCGTGTGCCCGCGTCACGGTGCGCGATTCTGCATTCGCACCGGTGAAGCGCTCAGCGCGCCCGCATACGAGCCCACCGCTACGTTCCCCGTACGTATCGAGAACGACGAAGTTCAGGTACGAGACGACCGCTGGGACTGAGGCTCGTTTGGACACGCTGACTCACGCGTTAGCCGGCGCTCTGCTCGGCCGTGCGACGCAACCCTCACGTTCCGGTCCTGACGTGCTTCCCGTCGGACGCCGTATGCTTGTCGGTGCCGCGGCGGCGGCGTTCCCCGATCTCGATTTCATAACGAGCTATCTGTCGCCGCTTTCGTATCTCTATCACCACCGAGGCATCACGCATTCGGTTCTGCTGCTGCCGCTGTGGACGCTGCTGGTGGCCGCGATTTTCGCAGTGTTGTGGCGACGCCGGCCGTCGTGGCGCGCGTATATGGGAATTGCCGCCATCGGGATCGCGAGCCACATCGTTGGCGATCTGATCACCGCCTTCGGGACGATGATATTCGCGCCTCTTTCCGACGCGCGATTCGCGCTCGCTGCGACCTTCATCATCGATCTGTGGTTCAGCGGAATCATTATCGCTGGCCTTCTCGCGTGCGCGATCTGGCGCACGTCACGCGCGCCTGCCATTGCCGGCCTTGCCGTGCTTGCAGGCTATGTCGGCCTGCAAGTGATGCTGCAGCAGCGGGCAATCGATTTCGGCGAAGCGTACGCGCGAGACAATGGGATCTTGCGCGCGGCGGTGACGGCGATGCCGAGGCCAGTGTCGCCGTTCAACTGGACGGTCTTCGTTGCCGACGCAAGCGAGTATCGCTACGCGCACATCAACCTGGTGCGCAAAACGGCGCACCTTGCGCCGGACGTGAGCACCGGCTTTATCGCGAGACTCGATGTCGCGTATCAGCCGTTGAGCGGTGCACACTGGATTCGCGCGCGGCGTTACGGAAGCGGCGCTGAAACGACTGAGCTTGCACGCGCAGCGTTCTCACAGGACGCGTTCAGCTTTTTCCGCTGGTTCGCGGCCTATCCCGCGTTCCTCACCGCAGATGCGGGAGCGGAGGGTCGCTGCGCCTGGTTTCAGGACCTGCGATTCA